>JAJDEC010000321.1 GCA_029259995.1 Phycisphaerae bacterium | reverse complement strand
GCCGTCAACGGTCCCCGCAAGCCCGCGAAGAACCACATTTATTGCACGCTTTCAGCGTGCTGGGCGAGTCCGCTCAACTCGCATCCCCCGGAAATACCTGATGAGCCAAAAAAAAGGCCGCCTCCATGGAGACGGCCTGTGCGTGCTTGTTGGATACGACAAAATCGCGACTATCGTCGGCGGCGAATGTTTCGCTTCATTCCGACGAAGCCGACAAACCCAAGACCGAGGAGGCTGATGATGCCCGTACCGCACGTGTCTCGCGTCGGCAACGCAGGAACGCCGTCCGCCGTATCGGCAACACGCGAGCGAACCGAGCACGAGTAGGTGAACTTGTAAGGCTCCTGAGGATTCTCTGAGTTTTCGAGCTCGCCTTCGCCCTGCCATGCCATTTCAACAAATCGTTCGCCGTCTGCATTCGTCGTGATCCGACCTTCGGAAACCGATGGCAGTACGACGGGCGATGCAAAACCGAACAGCGAAAGATCATTCGTGAACGTGATGTTGTAGTCATCCGTCGTTTCGAATGTGTTCGTCGCCTTGTTGAACGTCCCGTCGGAATTCTGGATGCGAACGCGAAGCGTTCCCGTGCTGATACCGAGCGGAAGGATCAGCGGCTCGATCTCCTGCTCATACGATACGAAACGGGCCGTGCCCGCATCCTCGTCGATATCCAGATTGAATCGCGTGTAGAAGACCTTCGACGACGAGTCGATTCCGAGCTCCGGGAAGTTCAGACTGAAACTCGTCTGGAAATCGGCATCCTCATAGCCGAAGAGTGTCTGCGCGTTTTGCGCCATGGCCGATGTGGCCCCCAAACCCAGGACGACGACGGATGCAAAAAGATTGCGGACCTTCATGCCGATTGGCTCCTTTCGAATACCCAAGCATCTTTAGTATTGATGACTTCGTTAACAGCGCCGACCGTGCCGTCGCCGTGAGATTTTTCGGGCGTTTTCCCGATGGAACGGGAGTATATACGATCAGTCCCGCTTTCGCTCGGATTCAAGACAATAAATCACGCCGTCCTCTGTCCCGATGACGACCACGCCATCCGCGATCGCAGGCGATGCCGAAACGGCCCCTCCCGCCTCGAATTCCCATCGCTTGTCGCCCGACGCCGCATCCAGCGCGTAGAGGCGACCGTCCTGGCTCCCGACGAACGCAATTCCACCTGCGACGACGGGCGATGAATCCACCCGACCGCGCGTCGAGTAGCGCCATCGCAGATCACCTGTCTCTTGATCGAGCGCGTGCAACGCCTTGTCCCGGCCACCCAGAATGACCAGTTGTTTCCAGAGCGCCGCCGACGATTGAAACGGAAATTCCCGAGCCGCATCACGATATTGCCAGATTATTTCTTGGTTCTTCCAGTTGATACAAAGGACCTCATTGCCCAGCGTCCCCAGATACGCGTGATCTCCGCGAACGGCTACGGACGAGGCCGTTTGCCCGCCGAACCGCACTGCACGAATCTCCTTGCCGTCGCGCATCCCGATCACATGCAGCGCCCCGTCGCATCCCGCTGCCAATACCTTGTCGTCCACGACGGCCACTGTGCTGTGGATCTGCGCGTCCGTCTTGAATGTCCATCGCGCCTTTCCAGACGTCGCATCAATCGCATAGACGACGCCGTCGTAGCATCCGAACACGACCAGCCCGTCCACAACATGCGGCGACGAGATGATCTCGGCCCCCGCTTCGAATTGCCATCGCGATTCGCCGCTCTTGATGTCAAGACAATACAGGAATCCGAACTCGTCGCCGAAGAACACGGACCCGTCTGCGATACATGCCGAAGACGCAATCCCGGATTCGTCCTTCGTGCGAAAGGTCCATCGAACATCGCCTGTCGCCAGATCGATCGCAAGAAACTCGCCGATCAGCGATCCGACATACGCTGCGCCGTCAACGATTGCCGCCGTGGCCGTGACGGGTTCATTGTCCGTCGTCGAGTGCCGCCAGCGAATGCGCAATGGAGGGACAAGACGCTCAGTCGTAGCGCCTGAATTCCGCGCGTCGCCTCGAAACCGGGACCAGGTTCGCGCTATCGGCCGCGTCACGACTGGATTGACGTCATCAGCGACAGTTGTCGATCGATCCTGAGCATCGCCGTCGACCGTCGATGAAACTGCTGGCGCAGTCGTGGCCGGCTCCTCGCCGCGATCGCAGGCCGCAAAGTGACATGCCAACGCGCAAACGAAGGCGAATTGTCGAAGTGGGTGAAATACCATTTGCACAGGCAATGAATCAACAACCCTTGCGAGTTGCGACATTACGACGTATCGCGAATCTGCCACAACACGGGGCTAGGCCGGCTTGAAACGCAGAATCAGCGACACGCCCGCCGCCGCCAGCAGAATCCCCGCATAAAACTGCCACGTCGGCATCGACTTCGGTGGATGCAGCATCATCCCAACGATGACGCTCATGACCGGCGCGCCGGCAAACACGAGCGGCGGCACTGTGTACGGCTTCCCCCCGCCCGTCAGCGCCAGAATGACGCCCAGTGCCCCCAGGGCTCCCAGCGCGCCCGCCAACGTGGACCAGGCCATGCCCTTCATCGGAAACACGGCCGGTTCCTGCTTCGTTACAAAAATCAACACGCCCGGAACCAGAATCGCCATCAGGAAATACGCAATGCCCACGAACATGAACGCCCGCATCGGTCCCTTCGCCGTCGACTCGGGCGTGATGAACCCCTGCTGCCCGCTGTGAATCGTCGGAATGTACGCGCCCCAGAAAATGACCGTGCCGAGAACGTACCAAAGCCAGTGAATCTTCATGCAAACCTTCTCCCAAGTGCTTCATGCCGCGAACGATTCACGACAGATCTATGCAGAACGCAACGTCTCGAACCGTCGACGTATTTCATCCGGTATGTCAATCGATCGAAAATGGCCGTCGCGCATTTCACAACACACCATCGTCACGACGCCGTCTGCAACCCGCTGACCAGCACGCTCGAACGCCGCGTCGTACGAAACCGACTTGCTGCCCATTTTCGTAATCGTGAGACGCAGGACGACTTCATCCTCGAACCGGATAGGGCCCCGATACTCGCACGACACTTTGATCCGCGGCCAGCTGATCGTCCGATCGCCATCCGGCTGCACGACGCTCAGGCCGATCGATCGAAACATCTCGTGCTCGGCCACTTCCATCCATCGGAAGTAATTCGAAAAATGCATCACCCCCGCCAGATCCGTCTCCGCGAATTCCGCACGCCGTGTCGTTTCGAAAGTCAGATTCATGTGCCGCTCAATTGCCTCAATGCCGTGTCGCCGGTTCCGCCAGTGGCCGCCGATTGTGTGAAGCCGCGATCCTCTGGTCAAACCGGCGCCGATGGGGGCAGTGCGGGCGATCCCGTCCTCCCGGCCCAAACGCATCCATTATCACGTCATGCAGACGACAATTCCCCGATTCGATGGTCAGGCCATCCCGGGGCGGCTAATAATCTCAACATCGCCTCGTCAGCAGATCGCCCGCGGGCCAACCCGTTGGAGGCCGACGTGTCTTTGGGATAGAATGCGTGATGAAAGGCCGACTTTGCGAATGACATCCACCATCGTCCAGCCTCGCCCGTTGGTGCTCGCCTCGATGAGCCCGCGCCGTCGAGAACTCATGACCGCCCGAGGCTATGAGTTCGAGACTGTCGATCCGCCCTTCGAAGAACCGGACGCCGCCAGCCCGCACGTCCCGCCGGCGAACCATGTCGAATCGCTCGCATTTTTCAAAGCGCGCAGTGTCTCGAAGCAGTTTCCCGATCACGTCATCCTGGCCGCCGACACGATCGCCTATCTCCACGGCGAAATCATCGGCAAGCCTGTCGATCGCAAGGACGCTCAACGCATCCTTGAAGAAATGAGCGATTCGACGCACGAAGTCCTCACGGGCGTCGCCCTCTACGCTCCCAAGACCGGTCGTCGACGGATCACACACGACGTCACGAAGCTCCGCCTCCGGGATTTGTCCGGCGAGGAAATTGAGCGCTATCTCAATACCGGCGAATGGATCGGAAAGGCCGGCGCCTACGGAATCCAGGACCAGGGCGACAAATTCGTCGAACGCCTCGACGGCAGTTTCACGAACGTTGTCGGTCTACCAATGGAATTGATCGAACGATTGTTTGTCGAGTGGGAAGACGGCGAATAGCGCCAACAGCCGATCCCCGGGCATTGGTGTCTTGAGCCCAACTCGACGATTTGCGCAAGTCGCTCACGCCGCATTCCGAACTGCAAACATCAGCAGCTTCTTCGAGCGCCCTTGTTGCGACGCTCCGGCGCACTCCCCGAAAGGTCGCTCGAAATGCCGAACATGGCCTTGCGATGCGCCGTGAATCGCGCTTTCCTGTCGTACCCAGTTCGAGGATTCCCATCCATCGTCTGATCAAAGCTCACGGCGAATTCGTCCGCCTTCGCCGAGTCGGTACGCTGCGTGTATACCTCAATCAGCTCCGTCGCGAGCGTCGGCTCAAGCGGTCGGGTTCGCGCCCGAAATCGACTGGAAAATCTGGCGACATCCGTCGTACGATTGGCATTGGCAAAGTCCTTTTGAAGCATTGGAAAATCGGATTTCTGCCTTGTCGATGCGACAATCGGTGCACATTCATACTTGAACGGCCTGGCGCTCGCTGACCAGGTCAGCTCCATTCGTTCGCCGCACCAGACCGCCTGAACGGGCGGCGTCAATAACACGAGCCGATGGCCGTCGCCGCCCCCCTGCACGAATCCGATCCTCGCACCATTCAGGCGTTCAAGATACTCGTGTTTCATGAGGTTCTTGCTGTGGCATCCCGTGCAACCAAAGCTTCCGAATTCATAGAACGGATCCTCGCGTCGATCTTCGGTTCGCGGGCGGCGCAGATGAATCAGGATGACATTCGGCGTATTGCCGCCGGATTCAGAAGGCGACGTCGATGCGGGACCGGGCTTGGAAGCCCTGGCCGACGAGAGGATCGACACATCGCCGGAAACAACTCGTCGCGTCGACAACCTGGAACGCATGGATTCGAGTGTTGGATTGTTTGTCCGAAGCAGCGATACATGCTGTGATTTAAGCCAGCTCGCAAGACGACGCGCGTCCCGAAACATGGGAGGCCTGATACTGCGCTGTATGAAGCCATCTTTGACGTCCAGATCTCCCCATTCGTCCAGTATGTCGCGCCGAACTCTATACGCACCACTTCGGTATTCACCAATGGAAATGCATCGATCAAACCTGCCGGATACACCGGGTTTTGACCGAACCACAATGTCGTTCCTGCCAAACACCTCTTTGCGCGTGTGCGCGTTCTCGTGCCATCGCTCCTGCGGAATGGTCCCGATCTCGACAACCTCGTCGATCACCATCAATCCAATCAGCGCATAGACAAGCCGTCTGTTCGAAGAATCGATCGGCCGAAGTCCCGCGTAGAATACGATCAAGTCGTTCTCTTTCATCATTCGAACACGGGATCCGCGGCGGGCGCCGTCGTCTCCGTACGTCAAATGTTCGAAATCCGGATCGAGATGAACCGGCTTGCTCTCCAGTGCCTCGGGCATCGTCAGCGATCCTGGCTTTTGACCTACCAACTCCGCGTACTGCGCCAGCGGACTGACGAACTCGTTGTAGCGCCGTGCAAGGCCAGCCCGCATTCTCGCGTTGCTTCCCTCGGGGATCGGAAGATAGAAAAAACGTCCAGTACGCGTGCAGACAGGTGCGTTCCACTTCCCATAGGCATGATCGACGCCAACGCGTATCAATATGGCGTTCAACAAACGGCCCTCCCAATCACATCCATGTACCCGTGAAGTCCTATTCGAGTGAGATTCCGTCGATTCGATTCAAGTATAGCGAAGACAATTCGAATTCTTGAGGAACCGACTCCGAATCAACGCCCGTTGAGCCAGCCAGAACGCGTCGATCCCGGCGGGAATCCCGGATCACAGAGCAAATCGCGAACTATATTCGCCTGATCTCTTGATGCCGATTCCGAATCATCGATGGACGACGGCGAATCGCAACATCGCTGTTGCTTTCGAGCGTCCGGTCAACCGGCAGTCGAACGGTGCAATCGGATATCCGTCTTCACGGAGCAATTCCAATGTCTATGAATTCATACTGCGTCTTCCTCACATTCTCGCCCTCATAACTGTCGCCGCAGGAACCTGCGAATCCACGATCCCAAATCCACTGGCCGAAGCCGGAGTCGCCAGAACGACGGGACAACAGCTCGATCTCTCCCTGACTTCGCGTCGCGTCGTTCTAATGCAACGGCGCAGCGTTTGAGTGAACTTTGACCCTCGGATCGACCAGGCCCAACGGAGCCCCGCCTCAATAGCCGAGCGCGCAGCCGTCCTTCCGCGATTCCGTCGCGCCGGAATAAACGCCCGTCGTCATGTCGCGTGCGATCGCCTGATAGCCGCCAAAGGACTCCTTGCCGATCTCGACCCGATGCCCCATCGATCGCAGAGCCGCGCGGATCGCTTCGGGAACGGACGGCTCCAGATGCAGAGTCCCGCCGTCGATCATGGCCGTGCCCGTGGGCTGCGACGAACCCAGATGACGGAAACGCGCGGCGTCACCCGCCTGCTGAAGATCCATTTCGAAGTCGATCAGATTGATCAGCACCTGTACGTGCCCTTGCGGCTGCATTGATCCGCCCATCACGCCGAATGCGAGCCACGGCCGGCCGTCGCGGCTGGCGAAGGCGGGAATGATCGTGTGAAACGGTCGCTTGCCCGGCCGCAGAACGTTGGGATGTTTCGGATCGAGATTGAACAGCGCCCCGCGATTCTGAAGCGCGAAACCGCCGACGACATAGCCCGATCCGAAGCCGTAGTAATTGCTCTGAATCAGCGAAACCATGTTGCCGTCGCGATCGGCGGCGCAGAGATACGTCGTATCCCCGTGCTCGATCGCCGCTTCGCCGTGTGCGACCGTCGGCGCGGCCTTGCTGGGATCGATCAATGCGGCCCGACTCCTGGCGTACGCCTTTGAATTCAGTCGCTCGATCGGCACGTCGGCGTAAGCCGGATCGGCGTAATACCGGGCACGATCGGCAAAGGCGAGCTTCTTGGCTTCAACAAGCAAATGCCAGTATTTCGGCGACGATCGTCCGATCTTCTTCAAGTCAAATGTCTCAAGGATGTTGAGCATTTGCAGCGCCGCCAGGCCCTGCCCGTTGGGCGGCAGTTCATAAACGCGTACGCCGCGATAGGTCGTCGATATCGGCTCGACCCATTCGGATCGGAACGCCGAAAGATCTTCGATCGTCAAATACCCGCCGTTTTTACTCGAGAAAGCCTGAATTGCATCGGCAATCCGGCCTCGATAGAACGCGTCACGCCCGTCGCTTGCGATCCGTTCATAGGTATCCGCGAGGGCAGGATTGCGAAACAGCGCCCCTTCGCGCGGTGGGCGACCGCCTGGCAGATACACATCCGCGAAGCCGGGCTTGCCCTTCAGCGCGATACTTTTCTGCCAATACCCTGCGATGACGCGCGATACGGGGGCGCCGTCGCGGGCCGCCGAAATCGATGGTTCCAGGAGCTTCGACATCGATAATCGCCCGAAGCGCTCGTGCATTCGATACCAGCCGTCGACGCAGCCGGGGATCGTCCACGCGACCGGATCGCGCAATGGAATCGTGCCGTCGGGCTCCGGACGGATCTTGTCGATGGACAAGCCGCTCGGCGCCGGCCCCGATGCATTGATGCCGTAGAGCGTTTCGCTCTTTGCATCCCAGATCAGTGCAAACAGATCGCCGCCGATGCCGCAGCTCATCGGTTCGACAACACCCAGCGCCGCATTCATCGCGATCGCCGCATCGACAGCCGATCCGCCCGCCTGTAACACATCGAGACCGATCGTCACGGCCGATGGATGTGCGGCCGCAACCATTCCGTGCTTCGCATGAACGACGGATCGACGATGCGCCGGCGCCGGTAGCGGCTCACGCGTCGCATCGCCCGCAAAAGTCAACACTGACGGGAGTAACAACAGGACAATCGAATAGAGTGGTACTTGACGCATTTGGCGATTCCTCCGGCCCGAATGCTAATGTGATCGCGCCACGATAGACAGAACTCACAGTTTGAATCCCATGATCGCACCGATTACGATGCCCGATATTCCGAATCGCGACTCACGGAGGAGACCGCAAACATGAAGCCCTATCTCGATCTCGTCCGGATCGTCCTCGACGAGGGCGAACACAAGCCCAGCCGAACCGGTGTCGATACCATCAGCCATTTCGCCGCGTTCTACAGCGTTGATCTCGCCGACGGCTTTCCCCTGCTCACAACCAAACGCGTCAACTTCAATGCAGTCCTGCGTGAACTGCTCTGGTATCTCTCTGGCGAGAATCACATTCGCAATCTCCGCAAGCACACGAAGATCTGGGACGACTGGGCAGACGCCGACGGCAATCTCGAAACCGCCTACGGTCATTACTGGCGCCACTTCCCCAGCGCGACGCGCGACGCCGACGGCGACTGGCGCGTCCGCGAAGTCGACCAGATTCAGTACGTAATCGATCGCATCAAGAAGGAACCGAGCAGCCGACGACTCGTCGTCACGGCCTGGGAACCCGGCAATGCGACGACCAGCAGGTTGCCACCCTGCCATTACACATTCGCGTTCCACGTGTCGCGCGGCCGCCTGAACTGCCATCTCACGCAACGATCCGGCGACATCGCGCTCGGCATACCGTTCAACATGGCCGCCTATTCGTGTCTGACGATGATGATCGCCCAGGAATGCAACCTGGAACCCGGCCGATTTGCCCATTCCATCGTGGACGCCCATGTGTATGCAGCAGACGCGGGCACAGATATGGCCGACTACGATCACGTCGCCGGCCTGCGCGAACAACTCAAACGCAAACCCCTCGCGCTCCCGCGACTCAAGATCGCCAGGAAGCCGTTCAACGAATTGCAGTTCGAGGATTTCGAACTTGTCGGCTACGAATGCCACGAACCCATAAGATTCAAAGTCGCAGTGTAGGTCGGGTCATCGACCCGACGCGATGCGCCGCGTAACGTAGCAGTGTAGGTCGGGTCATCGACCCGACATCAATTTTCATGGCTGCATTCGCCTGAACCCCAATCGCCAGATCAACCAATGAAACTCGTCCTCATCGCCGCCATGAATCACGAACGCGTCATCGGAATCGACGGCGGTCTCCCCTGGCACATCCCCGACGATCTAAAATTCTTCAAGCGGCAGACAACAGGCCATGCAATCATCATGGGCCGCAAGACTTTCGAATCTATTGGGAAACCCCTGCCCAAACGACGCAACATCGTCATCACGCGGCAGCCGGACTACGCACCCGATGGAGTCGCCGCCCCGACAGGCGCGAACGCCGACAAGACCAACGACATCCTGTTCGCTCCAAACGGCGCAGAGACGTCGCCTAACGAATCGACACGCCTCGACGTCGTCCATTCGCTGGAAGCAGCGCTTGAATTATGTAGATCGCGTAACGAGCAGAGTGCATTCATCATCGGCGGCGCGCAGATTTACCAGATCGCGATTCAATACGCCGACGAAATGGTCATAACACATGTAGATCTGCCGGACGTCGAAGGAGACGCATTCTTTCCGGAGTGGTCGAATTCTGAATGGGAAGACAAGGGATCGATCGACGACGAATTTCGTGACGCACACCGCTACGTTCGGCGCAGATGAACTGGCATCGCGCCTGCCTCGATTCGAATCATAGCCCAGCGAGAAACTCTTCCATTTCGCCCTTCGCATGAAAATCGCCGACTTCGCCCGCCTTCGCGATCCCACGACGCAATTCCACGCGCGCCTCTTCAATGCGATTGATCGACGCAAGCGTCTT
>JAJDEC010000033.1 GCA_029259995.1 Phycisphaerae bacterium | reverse complement strand
AGTGCTTGTTGATATTGATCGGCGTAATCCAGTACTCGCGGCCGGATTGACCACGAACGGCGACGCGCTGGCCTTGTCGAACCTTCTCGAATTCGATCCGAGTTGCCCCGACAAAGACCTTGAAGTCCGCTTCGAGTGGATCATCATCCACGTCGTCGAATTCGATCACAATCCCGTCGATCGTCAGAAGCCGCTTCGGCGCGACATCGCCCTCATCGCTGACGGCGCCCTGGAATACGCGGGGCGTGGCCACGGGCGGATTCGGATTCTGGGGCACGATCGTTCGCGGCTGCGGCGGATTCTGAGCCACGATCGTCCGCGGTTGTCGCTGCGTCCCCGTTTGATTGTTGTTCGAAACGGGGCCCTGCGGCGCCTGCTTCGCGTTCTTGAAGACGCGCACCATATGGGCGTCGCTCGGCGACTTCTCACCGACGTAATCGAAGACCTCGCCGGCCCATTCGCGCTGCCCCGTGAAGTGATAAACGAACCCCAGCATGATGTGGGCATCCATGTCATCCTGATTGGCTTCGATGTGTCGTTCCAGCGTCTCGACGTGGCGCTGGAAGTCCTCGACGTTGCCGTAGCGATCGCGAATGTCGAAGACTGTGTTGACCATTTCCGGGAAGACCTGGATTCCCTGTCGAATCGCCGAGGCGCCGCGGGCGTAATCCCCCGTCGCGAACTTCGCCGTTCCCAGCGCAAACCAGGCGTCGGCATTGTTTCGATCGGCAAGGGCCACTTCTTCAAACAGACTGGAGGCCGTTTCGTATTGTCCGCGCTCGAACTCGTCGGCGCCCTGGTTGATCTTCTCGGCCAGCGGATTGTTCGCATCGTATTGCGGAACGTTCGGCGGCGGGGCGTACCCTTGTGCAGTCTGTCTCGAATTGCCGCCCGAACCATCGATGACGAGCACTTCCGGATCGTTGTTGTCCACGACGACATAGTCGTCCGAATCCTCATACACGATCGTCTCGGAGATGTACGTCGGGCTGACATACGCTGGATAGTAGGTCGGATAGTAGTAGTTCACGGGCGTCGAGTAGCAGCCGCCGTAGAAGCCGAACCCGATGCCGATGTTGAATCGCGATCGGCCGTAGTACGGGTAGTACGGGCGATATCGATGATGCCCGTAATAGACCGGTCCGATGCGGAACCGACTGCGATTGAATCCACCGTATCCAAATCCGCTTCGTCGATAAGGTCGCGGCAACCGGAACCCTCTGCCGTAATTGCGACTGAAGCCACGGTTTCGCGATAGGCCGCGACTTCGAGCCTGACCGCGTCCGCGGCTGCCCGGAGGCGCGAAGTTGTTGTTGAGACTGGAGAAACCGTTGTTCCGCCCGCCGTTATTAAACGAGCGATTGCCGCTTCGATTGCGCCCGAATCGCGTGTTGCCGAATCCCGAATTGTTGCGACGACTGTTCCGCGTCGCGCTGCTGTTGCGAAATCCGCTTGAACGCCCGTTGTTGACGAATCCCTGTCGATTCGTCGATCGGCGGGGCGTGCGATTCGTCGTGCCGACACCGTTGCGCTGGCTTCTTGTGAATCCGTTGCGATTCGTGCTGTTCAGCGTGCGAAGCGACCGATTGCCGCTCGTTCCGCGTTGCGTCGATCGAAGCGTTGAATTGCGATTCGAACCAACGCGATTCGTCGCGCCGCTGCGAAACGCCGACTGGCTTCGCGGTCGCGAGACGGACCGATTGCCGCTTCGCAACGTGCGATTCGAACGCGTCGAGAAAGTATTGGCCGAACGGCGCGGCGTCGAGCGGTTCGATCGCGTCGAGAACGTGCTGTTTGAGCGACGCGGCGTCGAGCGCGTCATTCCGGAACTCCGTCGATTCGACGATCGATTGCCGTTGAATGATCGGTTGGAAGATCGTGTCGATGAGCGTTGGGAAATTCCGCTTCGTCGCGGTGTGGATCGAACGCTGTTTCCGGATCGCGCGGAGCGCGAACTGCGGCCTCGACTTCGAGAGACGCTTCGCCGGTTGGCGCCGCCGCTCGTGCGCGGGCTGCGACTGACACTTCGATTGCCGCCCGATCGGGCGGAACGTGTTGATCGCTGACTGCCCCGGCGCTGCGCGAATGCCTCCGGCGCGTCGGCCAGAAGGAGCGTCAATCCGAGGAAGCCTGCCACGAGCAAGCCGATTCTCTGTGATAACTTGGACTTGGCTCGGCGAATTCCATTCGCGGAGTCAGTCGTTGTCGTTCGCAGACGATTTGGGGAATACATTGCAGGCCTCCTTGAGCCAAGTCGCAAATTCGAAGCGTCGGACCTCGAATCCGAAGCCATTATAGAGCGATTTCAAGTGTTGTAGCGTCATTGACGCCTGTTTTGACACGCGCAGGTCCCTGTCGTTAAGCCATGACACGGGTTTTGTCCAAGAAATACGCGTATTCAGGCGGGAAATGAGACAGAATCGAGCGAATCAGGGCCCGAATCCTGCTTTCGAATCTCCGACGGGCGATCGTAGAATCCCTTTCATGGCAGACACAAACGCAATCAAATGGCTGCGATCCCAGGGCGTCGCGATCGTGGTGCTTGAATACGACTACGAGCGGATCGGGGCGGAAGCGGCGGCGGCGGCCGTCGACCGGCCGCTGGAAACAGTCTGCAAGACGCTGATCGTTCGGGGACAGGACAAGAGCACCTGGACTGCCGTCGTGCCCGGAGATCAGCGGTTCGATACGCGGAAAATGGCGGGCGTCATGGGCTGCAAGAACGCGGATCTGGCGGATACGAAGGAGGCCGAGCGCATCAGTGGATACAAAGTCGGCGGCGTCTCGCCGTTCTGCATGAAACGCACACTGCCCACTGTCGTCGAAGAGACACTGCTTGTGCTCGATCGGATCGTCGTCAATGCAGGACGGCGCGGTGTGCTGGTGGAACTGGCGACGGAGGATGTTGTGCGCCTATCGGATGCGCGCGTAGCGGATGTGTGCGTATGATGCGACGATCACATGTCGTCGAATGATGGAGTTTCATTCGAAACCCGCGAAAGCGCCAGTGTCGACACCGTTTGCAATGTGCCTCAGCCGCGCACGACCCACTTCAACAGCTCGCTGATCTTCGGCGGCTTGCCCTGGATCAGGATGCCGATTCGAAAGACGCGCCCGGCTGCGAAGACGCACAGGGCACTGAATGCCAGTACGATCGGTATGCCTGCAATCGGCTGCCACATCGGTATTCCCGGCGGAACCGCCATGCGCGTGATCATCATCATGGGTGTGGCGGGCGGAAAGAAGGAAATACCCGTTGCCAGTGCGCTGTTGGGCGCCTGGATGATGGGCACGATCAGCATCAGCGGCAGCACGACGATGATCATCACGGGCATGAGCAGCGTCTGGGCGTCCTTGATCTCGGAACAGGCGGCGCCGATCGCGCTGAAGATGGCCCCGAACATCAGCATCGCCGCGGCGCCGTACACGAGCATCCACGCAACCTGGGACAAGGGGATGAGATCCGCCTTGTCGAAGTAGTTGGCGACGAAGAACCCACCCGCGAGATAGAGACTGATCAGTGTCAGCGAAACCGCCATGACGCCCAGCAGTTTGCCCAACATCAGTTGGAAGGGCGGGATCGAACCGATCAGAACTTCGGCGATGCGCTGCATCTTTTCTTCGATGATGTTCTGCATCATCTGGGGACCGCTGACCATGACGGCCATAAACATGAGCATGCAGAATCCGTAGGGCACGAGGAATGTCGTCAGCCGATTCGTCTCTTCGGCTTCCTTGATCTGGCCGCCGGCGTCGACCGAGACGAGCCCGAGGTTGCCGATATCGATCGGACGAATGGCATTCTGAACGATGTCGACAGGCAGGTTCGCCTCATCGAATCGCTGCGCCAACACATACTGATTCAGCGGACCGCGCACCCAGCGCAGAAACTCCGCATCATTCGGGCTGTCAGAGTAGTACCGTACAAAGTCGGCGCTTTCGGTGGGCGTGCTGCGGACCAGACCGGCGCCAATCTCGAGGAAAGCATCCATGTCCTTCGCTTTGACGCGATTGGAAAGTTCGAGCTGCTGCTTTTCGCGATCCGCCGCGGGCTCAACGGCGGACAGGTTGAACTTCGGCCGCAGGCGTTTGCCCGCTTCGCTGTTCGCTTCGTCTGTGTTCCAGGCTTCGGCCTGCTGCTGAAGCACGCTAAAGACTTCGCCCGTGTGGTCAACGACAGCAATCCGGCGATCCCGCGTGTCGACGCCGTCTCCGACGAGGCGATGCACAACGATGCTGCCGGTCATCAGCAGCGGCATCATCACGAGCGTAATGATGAAGGACTTGCTTCGAACCTGGGCCAGGTATTCCCGTTTGAAGACAACAAGGACTTTATTCATGATGCCTGCGCCTCCGGTCCGGCGATGCGAACGAATATGTCGTGCAGGGAAGGGCGTGCGACTTCGAAGAGGCTCACGCGCGTGCGGCCGGCGATCTGCGTCAGCAGTTGCTGCGGATCCGTGCCGTTCGTGAGCCGGACTTCCTGATACTTCCCGAAATCGGCCACACGTTCGATGCCTTTCAGTAAAGACAAGATCGCCGCGTCGTCCAGTCGAAGCCGGATCGTGTCGCTGCCATATTTGTCCTGAATCGAATCCAGTGTTCCATCGAGCACCTTGCGCCCCTTGTAGATCATGAAGATCTGGTCGCACATCTTTTCAGCGGCGCTCATGTCATGCGTGGAAAAAATGACTGTCGATCCCTCGCGTTTCAAACCCACGATGGCGTCGCGCAGCACTTCGAGATTGACTGGATCGAGACCGCTGAAGGGCTCATCGAGAATGACGAGCTCGGGCCGCGAAATGACGGCGGCGATGAACTGGACTTTCTGGGACATGCCCTTGGACAGCGTTTCAACCCGCTTGTCCGCCCAATCCGACAATCCCAGTCGCGACAACCATGCGTCGATCTCCGGCTTCGGATTGTTGCACCCCTTGAGTCGGGCATAGAAAGTCAGCACGTCCTGCACATTCATCTTCTTGTACAGGCCGCGTTCTTCCGGCAGGTATCCGATGCGATCGGTCGCTGCCTGCGAATGCTCCTCGCCGAAGACGCGAATATCGCCTCGATCGGGATAGAAGATCCGCATGATCATGCGGATGGTCGTCGTCTTGCCTGATCCATTGGGACCGATGAAACCGTAGACGCTGCCGGCGGGGACGCTCAGCGACAACTCGTCGACGGCCGTAACGGAACCAAACGTCTTCGTGACACCTGCCATTTCAACGGCATTCATGCGGCAAATCGCCCTTCCTTCAGAAGTGTGTTCGTCAGGGACAATACAGTAGATCGCGATGGGCGGAAACGCCTCACGCGGTTTATAAAGATGGCCCGATTCTCGAACCGGGGCCGGACGGGCCAAAACGGCGGCGAAGATCAGAGCTTGCTGAACGCTTCAAGGGCGCGATCGAGATGGGATGTTTCGTGGGCTGCCGAAATCTGCACGCGCAATCGCGCCGCACCTTCCGGCACAACAGGATATCCGAATCCGATCACAAAGACGCCCAGTTCCAGCAGTCGTTTGCTGGCCGCGATCGCCTTGGATGTTTCGCCGAGGATGATCGGCGTGATCGCGCTCGGGCCTTCCATGGTTTCGAATCCTCGCGATTTAAGTCCATCACGCATGTATCGTACATTTTCTCGAAGCTTGTCGACGCGCGTCGTATCCCGCATCAGAATCTCGATCGCCTTGTTTGCCGCGCCGGCAGTCGCCGACGGCAGGGCGTTTGAAAATAGCTGCGGTCGCGATTTCTGAACCATCAATTCGATCAGCGGTTTGCGCGACGCAATGTAACCGCCCGCCGCGCCGCCCAGCGCCTTGCCGAGCGTTCCCGTCATCACGTCAATCTTGCCGTGAACGCCCTGGTGCTCGGCGACGCCCAGTCCGCGCGGACCACAGACGCCCACGCCGTGCGAATCATCGACAATCAGCAATGCGCCGTACTGCTCGCACAACGGCACGATCTTGTCGAGATGGGCGACGTCGCCTTCCATGCTGAAGACGCCGTCCGTGACGACGATCTTGTGCTCGATGGAATCCACTTCCTTGAGCGCCGCTTCCAGCGAGGCCATGTCGCTGTGCTTGTAGACCTTGGACTTCGACGCCTTATTGATCTGCCGGCCGAGCCGGATTGCGTCGATGATCGATGCGTGATTCAGTTCATCGCTGATGGCGACGACCGATTCGCCGCCCGCCGCCATGAGCGTCGGCAGGACGGCCTCGTTCGCGTTCCAGCACGAGACGTACGTCGTCGCCGATTCCGTCCCGGAGAGTTTCGCAATCGACGCTTCGATCTCTCTGTGATAGTCAAAAGTCCCGCATATGAAACGAACGGAGCCGGTTCCGGCGCCCCATCGATGTTGGGCCGCCGTCGCGGAGGCAACGACTTCAGGATCATTGGCGAATCCGAGGTAGTCATTCGAGCAAAGGACGACGACTTCGCCGATTCCTTCGATTTCCGAGATCGGTCCCATTGGACGCGTCAGATTCTTGACGGACTTGAACTGTCCCGCGTCGCGCAGGCGCTGCAAATCCTGCTCGACGGCATTCCAAACGCTGCTCATGTCCGTATGCTCCGCGACGTCAAACCTTCGACGCAAATGAGAAACCCGATTCGATGCCCAAGTTGAAACGCAGAATCAATCGTTGAGTGAGGCGCAGAGGACTCGCCCGCGGCGAACCGGCCAATAGCCGGTTCCACACGATGATTCATTCCCAGTGCGTACTCAGGACTTGCTCTTGTCGTCCGACTTTTCGGAAGCCTTCTGGCGTGACTCCAGGCGCTCTCGCTGTTCAATCGATGCGACGGCATCGATCCGCTGCTTCATCTGCGTGAAGATCACATCGAGTCGCTTGGCAGACGTGTCGTCCGTTACGGGCTGGCGCTTCGCCTGATCGAGACAATGCTTGTAAATCAACTCGGCAGCGCCTTTCTGCGCTGGTGTGAACTCGTAATCCGTCGCCCACGCCTGAAACTGCGATTCCCATTGATCCGTGGCCGGCGCTTTCAGGGAAATGGTTTCGATGCTTCGGTTCGAGGGCGGCGGGGGCACCGGTCCATGATCGTGCCCTGCATGAGGATCCGCGGCGTTCAGGTTCTTCGCTTCACGCTTCGCCTTTATGGCGGCCTCCTTGGCGGCCCTGATTTCTTCACTCGTCGGTCGATTGGACGCCTTGATCTTCGCTGGCGTATTACCCATCAGCTTGTTCTGCGTATCCGTGAGCTCGTCGTGCTGCGACACGTCCAGCATCGGGACTGGCGAGAGAATCAACCGATCCAGACGGGAAGGATCGATATGCTGTCCGTTCAATTGCTTCGCGAAGAACGCTTCGACCTTTCCGCGGCCCGAATTTCGTCCGTCCGGCGTCATCATGTCCTCCGCCATTCGAACACTCGCCGTCAGGCTCAGAGGTGCCGCTTCGCGGATTCGATAGATCTCTTCCTGGTACTTCGTCCGCAGCGCCGTGATCTGCTCAACGCTGTGCGTCTGATCCTGCGGCAAGACGGCGGAAATTGCCGTCGTTCTGCGCCGAAGCATGAGATCATTGCGATTCATGTACTCCTTGTGCACATCGACGCGGGCGCTGAGTTCCTTCCGCAGCTTCTCAACCTGATCCGCCGACACGGGATAGAAGGACTTCACGAATTCAATTCGCTCGTTGATGAGCGTGGCCTCCTCAGGTTCGCCCGTGATCGACGGCTTTTTCTCGTCGTTCTGGGCGTGAAGCATCGATGCTGAGATGGCGGACATCACAATGGCAACAAGCAGCGTCTTACGAAACATGGTTTGAGACTCCTCAGGACAGATGTCATGCATTCACGGGAACCGCGCATGGGGACGCGGGAAACCACATAGTGTCGACCCGAGCCGGAGTTGCGTCAATGACTTGAATGCGCGATTTGCCGACTGCGAATCACTCGAAATGGGTGGGCGAAAAGAGTCGCAAATGCGCTTCCTGGCAGAATCTGTCCGTCATCCCCGCGATGTAGTCGCAGGCGACGCGTTCCGGACCTTGATCCGGAATCCGACGGGCGTAACGATCGGGTAACAGCTTTGGATTTCCCTGATAGGCCTCGAATAACTCGTCGATCATTCGTTGTGCCTTCGCATCCATCCGAATCACACGATGATCGCGATACACACGATCGAACAGCAGCGTCTGCAATGCCTCGACCTGCAATCGCATCGGCGACGAAAACCCCAACAGGTCCTCGCGGCACGCCCGAACATCGTCCGCCGTTTGAACACCGGCCTGCTCGATGCGCCGACGGCTTTCCGTTCGAACATCTTCTGCCAGCCGCGAGGCAATCGTATCAATGATCGGTCGTCGCACGGCATGAATCGTCAGATCGGGATACGACTTGCGAACGGCGGATGCAGCCTCCTGCCAGAGCGCCGACTCTCGCAGGATCCCCTCCGTCAGAATCCCGTGCCAGAGCCCGTCCTCGATGTCGTGCAACGTGTAGGCGACGGCGTCTGCCAGGTTTGCCGCCTGGCCTTCCAGCGAACAATTCGGCCCGGAAGCCAGCAGGTCAGCGACGTCGGCCTGCGATGACGCGTTCTGGCTGGGTTTGTCGTACTTGGTTCGGTGCTTGATCAGGGCCTCGCGCAGCTCGAATGTCAGATTCAGCCCGCGAAAGGCAGGATACGGATGCTCAAGAAAGTCCACGACTCGCAGGGATTGAACATTGTGCTCAAAGCCGCCGTGATCCTGCATCCGCGCGTTCAGCGCCTTTTCGCCGGCGTGACCGAACGGGGAATGCCCCAGATCATGCGCCAACGCAATCGCGCCCGCCAGGCGCGGATTGAGTCCCAATTCCCGAGAAAAACGCTCCGCCTGCGCCGCGACTTCAAGCGTGTGTGTCAAACGTGTTCGGAAGTGATCGCCGCCGCCGCTCGTCACAAACACCTGCGTTTTGTAAAGCAGCCGTCGAAACGCCGTGCAACTGATGATCCGATGGCGATCCAGATCAAACGGAGAATCCTCGCCGCGCCCCGCGCGCTCGTGACGGCGGCCCCGTGTCATGCCGTCGTGAACGGCGTACGGAGCGAGCTGCAATTCGTTTTCGGCACGAGTCATGATTCGGACTTCGGGGCTGAGCGTCCCAACTCGCTCCAACTCGCGACCAGCCGGGCGTACAGCTTGTCGAGCGACTGCGGGATGACGCGAACATCGCCGAGGACTGCCATGAAATTGGTGTCACCGTTCCAGCGCGGCACAATGTGGACATGAACGTGCCCTGGCAGGCCCGCCCCGGCGCATCGACCCAGGTTGATCCCGATATTGTATCCGTGGGCGCCGAGTACATGATCCAGAACGACCTTCGCATCCCGCGTGCGTTCCCACAGATCCGACGCCTCGTCTTTCGACAAGTCCAGCAGGTCCGCCTTGTGCGCCAACGGCGCGATCAGCAGATGCCCGTTTGTGTAGGGGAACCTGTTCATCAAGACCAGCGATGATGATCCGCGGAAAATGACATGCTGTGCCGCGTCATCAGGCATATCGCGATAGTGACACAGGAAGCATTCCGGCTGTTTGCCCGAGGCATCCAGCGATTCGATGTACTCCATCCGCCACGGTGCCCACAGGTTATCGTGAAACTCATTCATGTCACTTGACGTCTGTGTCGTATCAAACAGAGAGGCCGCAAAATGCGACGTGCTGACCAAATCGGATCGCAACTGCCGTCGCCCGGACAAATCGCGGCAAGCTCAACACCTGAAGATCTTAACAAATGACACGGAAAATGACGCGGCTATTCCAATTTCATTCAGGCGATGTCGCAGTTCATTCAGCCGAATACACCTGGCCCACGACGCGACCCGCGCGGGTCGGCGCTCCCAATCGCCGCTGCACATCCGCCACGCGTCGACCGCTCTGCATCGCTGCGAAATCCGCCGTTACGCGACATGGCCCCAGGACGTCAATCGAGTCAGAGGACGCCGCCGAAGGATAGAGCGTGGCCGATTCGATCCGACCTGTCATGGAATTTCCGTCGCGCCCCAGCCGAAAATACACAAATCCGGCGCCTTCGTATCGAACCGTCTCGCCGCCGCGAACCAGGCAATACGTGAGTCCGGCGTTGGTCTGCGTACTTTCGACATATGTCGTGCCTGGCTCCGGATGCCATAGCAAGTCGATCAGCACGAATTGCGCTATATACACTTCTTCCGGCACGAGATCGGCCGTCGCCGGCTGGTTGGCTACGATGTCCGTTGTCGATGCGTCGTCGCCGTTCGATGCTGCGCGCGGTTCGGCGCCGTCGCCCGTCGATACCGACGTCGCTGATTCGGCGGGGCGGATCGGCATTCGACGCGGCGGTAATTCAAACGCAAGTTGATAATTCCCCAACGCATTCTTGGTGAACGCGCCGTCGGGGAAATTCTCGACGAACAACTCCGCGTTGCCTCCGTCGTTGAACGCCGTTACGCGGAAACAGGTGCCGCGCTGCTGACACGCGGATGCCAGGCAAAGCACAACAGTGATGACAAACAACCGGGATAATTGGATGCGGCTCATTCGTAGACCAATTGCTCAAGGCTCCTCGTCGAGGACCTTGTCATTCGAATTCGCTCCGTTCGAGCCGCTGGCTGGTGCGATGCCCAGCAGCCCCAGCGTGTCGCGTTCGACAATCGCCGCGAGAAACTGACGCGGAATCGTCGGCAGATTCGTGCCCGTCACGAGCTGGTTGATTCGATACAGTGATTCAATCGCGCGGGCCGGCGGCGTATACGGAAAATCACTGCCGAACAGCAACTTGTCCATGACGCCATACTCGTATGCCGTCAGCAGGGCGTTGTACGCCTGCCAGGGCCGATGAATCAGCGAACTCACATCCGCAAAAACGTTGCCATGCTTTCCAAGGAGCACAACGCATTCATCGATCCACGGATAGCCCATGTGGGCAATCACGAGTTTGAGCTGCGGCAGGTCCCGGGCGACTTCGTCCAGATGCGAAGGCCGCGCGAATTCCATCTTACTGGGGGCCGCAAAGTGAATGCCCTGATGAATGAACACAGGCTTCTTGAGCTTGACGGCCTCGGAAAAGACCTGCATCGCACGGCTGTCCGCCGGATGAAAATCCTGGGCCGCGGGCGATACCGTGATCGCCTTCATCCCGAATTCCGCGTCAGACTCCCGTATTTCGTCCAGCGCCTCTTCCAGATTCGTCGGATCGATCCCTGCCACGCCGATCAGCTTCTCGGGGTTCTTCCGGATATAGCCGTACAGCAGCTCTCGCGGGATCGCGGCCCCCAGATGTCGACTCTTGAATCCGAATACCAGACTTCGATCGACCGGCTCGCTGCATCGCAGATGTTCATCCGGCGAGGCGTCGGGCAATTCCCCATTGTCGCCGAGGAGCCCGCGTCGTACCCGGCATCTGGATTCGATGCGGGCCCGTCCAAGCTGCTCAGGGGCATCCCAAATATGCGTATGGCAGTCGACGATCACAATATTCCACTCACCGGTTCCTGGATTTCCATGGTGCGCTAGCGTATCCGACCCGGATTCCACCGGTCAAGCCGTGTTCGTCCGATCCAGCATCCGCAAACAGCAAGGGCCGTACTCCCCGGACCAGGAAATCGTCAATTCTGTAATCTTCAGCGGGTCCGAGATTGCGTCGAATAGGACCTTGATGGACCCGCGCGTCGTGCGATATAGTGGCCCGACTTTGAGGGCGGCGCGGATTCTGCGCGACCCGAGAGGTTCATAGTGGTTTGTGCGGCAGTTGTGCCCTGCAAATTGCCGAAAAAACGATGTCGGCGCGGCATCTGGGATCGGGAAAAAGCGCTCTACAACCACAGACG
Organism: Phycisphaerae bacterium; assembly: GCA_029259995.1. Taxonomy (GTDB): domain Bacteria; phylum Planctomycetota; class Phycisphaerae; order UBA1845; family UTPLA1; genus ECT2AJA-110-A. The sequence continues at coordinate 1,496 of JAJDEC010000033.1, read as the reverse complement.
AAAGAGGGAGCGCCGACGACTTGAATCGTTCGGGACACGACTCCATCACAAGAAATGACGGCGGGTGTTCAACGTGACATCGTGAAAATTTGCACGAAGTCAGCTTAAGCCCGAAGGTACAGGACGACGCAGACGATGAAGACTGGCGTCGTGAACAGGATACGGATTTTCACCAAGAACTGAGATTTGGCACACGAGGAGACTGCGGAGTGAATAGACAGGGGTTCTTAAAACGGGACGGCGGCATCGCGCGACTGATGTCGATCGCGTTGCTGACATTGTTGGCCGGGGCGGGCGTGGCCTTCGCACAAGGCGAAACGGCATCCACGGACGCTGCGACTGCAACAACAGAGGCCGGCCCAGGCTTCACAGTCTGGCTCTGGTGGCTGCTCGCACTGGGGGCCTCCATTTTCGCCCTCATCAATGCGAAGAAATTCTTCGGCGAAGTCATGGCCGCGGATGAAGGTGACACGCGGATGCAGGAGATCGCAACCTATGTCCGAGATGGCGCGATGGCCTATCTGAAGCAGCAGTACCGCGTTGTCGGCTACGCCTTCGTTGGCCTCTTCGCGATCCTCGGCGTCATGGCCTGGGTCATGCACGTCCAGCACAAGATCGTGCCCGTTGCGTTCCTGACCGGCGGTTTCTTCAGCGGTCTCTGTGGCTATCTCGGCATGCGAATGGCGACGTACGCGGCACATCGAACCACAGCGGGCGCAAAGAAGAGCCTGAACGACGGCCTTAAAGTCGCCTTCCGCGCGGGGGCCGTCATGGGCCTCGTCGTCGTCGGCTTCGGTCTGCTCGACATCACACTCTGGTTCGTCATCCTCCGCGGTTTCAGCGGCATGGAACTCCATGAAGTGACCGTCGTCATGCTGACGTTCGGTATGGGTGCGAGCACGCAGGCCCTCTTCGCCCGCGTTGGTGGTGGTATCTACACGAAAGCCGCTGACGTCGGCGCTGACCTCGTGGGTAAAGTTGAAGCCGGAATTCCCGAAGACGATCCACGAAACCCGGCCGCCATCGCCGACAACGTCGGTGACAACGTCGGCGACGTCGCGGGTATGGGTGCTGACCTTTACGAGTCTTATTGCGGATCGATTCTCGCAACCATGGCGCTGGGCGTCGCGTCCGCGGCAGCGCTTTACGAGGAGGGCATTGGTATGTCTTCCGTCGAGATGCAGTTCCGACTGCTTCTCGTTCCGATGGTATTAGCGGCCGTGGGTATCTTCCTCTCCGTCGTCGGCATCGGCATGGTCAAGACCGACGAGGGCGCCAGCATGAGCCAGATCATGAAGGCGCTGGCTCGGGGTATTAACGGGTCCAGCCTCTTGATCGCAATCGCCGCGTTGATCGTCTGTCCGCTCGTCCTTTGGGGCGTACCCGGTGTCAGTGCATTCGGCATCGCCGGCGCTGTCATCATCGGCCTCGTTGCCGGTGTCGGCATTGGCTGGTTCACGGAGTACTACACGAGCTACGAATACAAGCCGACGCAG
>JAJDEC010000320.1 GCA_029259995.1 Phycisphaerae bacterium | reverse complement strand
TCAGTCGACAGCTTTGGTGGGGACATCGGATACCGGTTTGGCGATTCAACGAGGAATCGGAAACGGCAGGCAGCGCGGACTCGCAAGAGAGAGCAAAGATACGTTCATTGGTTCAGGACTACATCGATCGCGGGATTGTGTCGTATCAACCTGACCCGCAGGAGAACGATTCGTCATCCAGTCAGATTCCACTCTCCCTGAGCGGTTGCTTTTGTCCAGCGTGGAAACAGGAAGAGGAATTCAAGTACCTTGTTGAGGGCTACGGATTTGAACAGGACCCCGACGTCCTCGACACCTGGTTCAGTTCCGCCCTCTGGCCGCACAGCACGCTCGGCTGGCCCGACGCCGCGCTCGACGACAAGAAGTCGCTCCTCAGCGCCTATTACCCGACAAGCGTTCTGTCCACAGCTCGAGAGATCATCACGCTCTGGGTCGCCCGCATGGTGATGACAGGCCTCTACAACGTCGGCGAGATTCCCTTCCGCGACGTCGTCATCCATCCCGTCATTCAGGACGGCAACGGCAAGAAGATGTCCAAGAGCCTCGGCAACGGCGTCGACCCCGTTGATATCATCGACTTCTACGGCGCCGACGCCCTGCGCTTCACGCTCGCCGATCTCGCGACGGAAACGCAGGACATCCGCATGCCCGTCAAGAAAGCCAAACTCCCGGATGGTCGCGAAGTCAACGTCAGCCCCAAGTTCGAACAGGGCCGCAATTTCTGCAACAAGCTCTGGCAGGCGTCGACCGGCTACGTCTTCGCCAGCCTGGAAGGCTACGATCCCAAGCCGCTCGATCCGAAGACGCTGCGTCTCGAAGATCGCTGGATTCTCTCGAAGTCACAGACGTGCCTGAGCGCCGTCAACAAGTCGCTCGACGCCTATCGGTTCAGCGAAGCCATGAAGACGCTCTACAGCTTCATGTGGGACGACTACTGCAGCGACTACATCGAAATGACCAAGGCCCGCCTGCAGGGCACAGGCGACGAGAAGGCCGCCGCCCAGCAGGTCCTGATCCACGTGCTCGACACGATCCTGCGGATGCTGCATCCGTTCATCCCGTTCGTGACGGAGTCGCTCTGGAAGCAGCTCAACGAAGCCGCGCCGAAACGTGGTCTCGCGAAGATCATCGAAGGCGAGCCGGCCCTGATCGTCGCGGCATGGCCCGATGTCGACACAACGCTTCAGGACGAAAGCGTCGAAAACGAAATGCAGATGCTCCAGGGCGTGATCAAGTGCGTTCGTGAGATTCGCGGCAACGTCAATGAATATCGCAGCAAGGCGAAGGAACCCACGTTGCGAACGTTGCCTGGCGCCGTCCTGCTCGCCGACGACATGTCGGCGGCGCTCGTAAGACGCTACGCGGACTTCGTCACACGTCTGGCAGGCTGCGACGCAATCGAGGTCCGTACCGACGGCGCCAAGCCCGAAGGAGCAATGTCGAACGTCATCGGCGCATTGCAGGTCTGCGTGCCTGTCGCGGACTTGCTCGACCTGGAAGATGTGCGCAAAACGCAATCGGCGAAACTCGACGACTTGCGAAAACAACTCGCGTCGACCGAGAAGCGCATGAGCAATAAGGCGTACGTACAAAACGCGCCGCCGGAGATTGTGGAAGAGACGCTAGCGCGTATTGCAGAACTGAAGTCACAGATCGCCGCACTTGAATCGCACCTGAATGATACGCATTGAGTATCACTGCACGCAGCGCGAACACGTTGTCAATAGTGTCGACGATGTAAAATCGTTGTATTTGTTAGAGTATTGCGGCAAAACACGAGTGTGTTTGAAACTTGCCGGTAAACATCTTGCATCTGAAAACCCAGCGCGATACGCTCGGCGGATGCACAAGTAAGGAAGGGGTTCGAGTCATGGATGTGCGAATGGACCTGGCTCGCATCATCATCAAAGAGACCAGCGACCAGCAGTACATCTTTCTCCGCGAACACGGCGGCGAACGAGAATTCCCCATCGTCATCGGCGACAACGAAGCCTATGCCATCGATCGTCGATTGAAGGGCAAGAATCGTCCGCGACCGATGACACACGACCTGCTGGCCGACATCATCGAACAAATGAATGGCGATCTAGAGAAAATCGTCATTAACGACTTGAAGGATCACACGTTCTACGCCAAACTGCTGATTCGTCAGGACGGTCGTCTGCTTGAGATAGACAGTCGCCCTTCCGATGCGATCGCCTTGGGTGTTGCAAGCGATACGCCGATTTTCGTAAGTGAGCACGTTCTCCGTGAGGTTTGCCGCGACGTCTTCTGATCGGCGCGGTACCGGGCGGCTTTTGCTATTGAGAGTTCAAAGAAATGCCCCAGACAGATGTCTGCGTAGATACGGTATCGCGCTTTGATTCGCTCCTGACCGAGCAGACTCAAAAGCGAGCCGTTGATCCCGCCAGTGTGTCCACCGCAGGACTGTCCGCAGTCATCGATGTCATGGGCGGCATCGGTGAAGACGCGGGCTCGCTCGTGCTGACGGCACCTGTCGGCCACACAATTCGCGCCGCCGCCCTGCCATCCACCGACGGCAAGATCAGCGTCGAACTGCACGCATCGCCGGCCCACGAAGTCATTGCGGTCCCGGCGGACACGATCGCCGCCAAAGACGGACCCGACGCCATTCGAAAGCAATGCCGAAACGAAAAGGCCGATTGGGCCGCGCCGCTGCTTTATGCGATCAGTCGCGCCGCCGACGAAGGTCACATTCCAGAAATTGAAAGCGGGTTGCACATTCTCATCGTGGACGGGGCGCCCGAGCTGGCCGATGTCGGTCGGCATCATGTGCGCGTCGCCGCGGCGCTTGCCGCCTGTTGCGCGGATGGCCTCGATCACGCGAAACGCATGACGATCGCCGCCATGTGTGCTGACGCCATCGACAGCTTCGCAGCGCTTCGCGCCGTTCGAACTCCGCTCACGGCCCTGACGAACGCCCCGGGCGTTCCACTGATGCAGTTGCGATTCGGCCAGCCGCAAACGCTCTGCGAACCGCTCACGCTTCCCGAGGGCGTCACGATTCGCGGTCTCGTCACGCGCCTTGCCCGGCCGACGACCCATCAGCGTATGGTCGAAACGCGCACCTGCTCCGAAATGGGCCATCGTCTGATTCTCGACATTCTTCGGCAGGACGGCATTCCCTTTGATGCCGCCAACCACAAGCTGGCGTCCGTCACGCCGCCGGAATTCGTCGAACGATATCGCGATCGCATGCCGTCCAAGATCACGCGCGATGCATTCGTCAATCAGTTCGGATCCCTTCGCGGCCTCGACGATGGTTTCGCAAACCCGCGGGGCATCTACAAGATCCGATCCCGCGCCGAGCATCACATTTACGAAAACAAACGCGTGCACGATTTCGTCACGCTCATCGCCCGCGCCCGCCGCACGGGCGGCGATGCCGCATTGATCGCCGCCGGCGAACTGATGTACGCATCGCACTGGAGCCACAGCCAGCGCTGCGGCATCGGTGGCGTCGAGGCCGATCGACTCGTCAAGCTCATTCGCGAAGAAGGCGACGCCGCCGGCCTCTACGGCGCCAAAGTCACGGGGGGCGGTCTCGGCGGCGAACTCGTCGTCCTGATGCGCAACGACGACATGGCGAATGCCGCACTCACGCGCGTCGTCGAACAGGCACGCAGCGTTCACAAACAGGAAGTCGTTGTCTACACGCCCATCCGCCCCGCCGCGACTGAGATTCCAAAGTCCGCGTAATACTGCCGGTATGAAAACCGCCAACTGGGTGCCCTGCTTGCCCTCCAAGGCAAGCATGCGAGCGCGTAGTCGGCGTTGTCATCGGAACTGGCGGACGACGTGTTCGTGTCTTCCTGGTACGAAGATCCCTTCTCGTTCCCACTCCTACGCGGGAATCCCTTCCCGCCTCGCCCAGAATTACGCTGATGCCGATGAACCGACGTCGCACCACCCGCGCATGTCGACGCTGGAGCGAGAATCCGTGCCGGCTGCCATGCCGAAGCCGATCGTCGGCATGCCTCGTAAACCCCGCCCAACAATCCCCATCTCTACGCTATCATGCCCGCAAGTCGTCTACGATTCGAAAGGCCCGCCATGCACGCCCGCATCATTATCACCATTGCGATGTTCACCGCGTCTGTTGCCAACGCGCACCAGATCACCTTCCTCGTCAGCGTTCCCGCCAACACGCCCGCCGACAATCCTATCTACATCGTCGGCGATCATCCCAATCTCGGCGGCTGGCGGCCCGCCTCGATCTTCCTGGCCCGCCGCGACGACGGACGATACGAAATCACGCTCAATCTGCCCGCGGGCAATCACGAATATAAGTTCACGCGCGGCAACTGGGACACCGTCGAACGATCCGCAACCGGCGGCGACGTTGCAAATCGAAGACTCAATGTCACGTCCGACGCAACGATCGAAGTCAGCGTCGCCAATTGGGCGGGGCTTCAACCCGTCAAGTCATCGAGCGTCGTCGGCAATTTGCAGTTTCATCGCGACATGGCGTCGAAGTACCTCGCGAACCCGCGCACGATCGCCGTCTGGCTCCCGCCCGGCTACGACGCCGACGATTCCATCCGCTATCCCGTCTTCTACATGCACGACGGTCAGAACCTCTTCGACGCGGCCACGTCCGCCTTCGGCGTCGAATGGCAGGCAGACGAGGCCGCCGATCGACTCATCCGCGAAAAGAAGATCGAGCTCATCATCATTGTCGGTATTTACAATACGCCCGAACGCATGAACGAATACACGCCCGATCGCGACGCCGAACGAAATGCCGGCGGCGACGGCGATAAATATGCGAAGTTCATCATCGAGGAACTCAAACCGATGATGGACAGCACCTATCGCACGAAGCCCGATCGAGAGAACACGGCGATCGGCGGCTCCTCCCTCGGCGGTCTGATCTCCCTGCATATCGCGATGGAACATACCGACGTGTTTTCAAAGTGCGCCGCCGTCTCGCCATCGCTGATGTGGAACGACCAGGCGATTCTCAACCGCATCCGCGAACAGAAGGCGAAGCCGCTGAAGCAATTGAAACTCTGGTTCGACATGGGCACGAAGGAAGGCCGACAGATCGAGTCCTACTCGACGGCGCTGCAATACACGCAGACGCTGGAAAAGTACCTGAAGAAAGCGCATCGCATGCCGGATGTCGATTACAAGTACCTCGAAGTGAAAGACGGCGAACACAACGAAGCCAGCTGGTCGGCGCGCATCGATCAGATTCTGCGCTTCCTCTTTCCCGCAAAGTAAGCAAGCACGCAGGTCGAATCAGTCCTGCTGCGTTCGCACAATGACATGTCTGTTCGTCCGCGCCTTACTCAGATAATCAATTGCGCCACGCCGGGTTTTTTGAAATGTTGCTGAATCAACCCGCGATCGCCGTCGACCATCCACCAACGATCTTCAGTGCAAAAAAAAGGTTCATCACGGAATTCCGGGGAACGCGACGTGAACGTAGGGAAACACGACGTGAACGCAGGGAAACACGACGTGAACGTAGGGGAATGCGACTTGAGCGCAGGGGAACGCGACTTGATCGGACTCACGCCGCACGCTGAAGGCGTGCCATAAGGAAGCCCAGGGCAAGTGCAGCCCGCGAAGCGGGCAATCGCAGCCCTGGGTTGCGGATCAAACCATGAGCCAAGCACTGAAAGTGCGTTACAGACTTGGCGCTGTCACGAAGTCTGCAGCACACATGACGCATCGCATGCATGAATTCACTTCCCGGAATTCCGCGATGAACCAAAAAAAGGCTGCCGTCATCCGAAGATGACGACAGCCCGTCGATGGTACACCCCCCTGGGGCAACATCGATTCAGTTTCCTGTCATTGCCGTCATGCGGGGCATGTTGACTTCCAACTCGCTGTAAACATTGTCCAAAGCGCGACGCATGATCCACGCCTGCTCCGCTGCATCGTGCGTACCTCGCATCATCCGCATGGCAGATGTCAGTTGCGTGCGCTGACCGCATCCGATTCCGTCATGGCCCATCAGGCTCGTCGCCGCCACTTCGTAGATTGCCGCACACGCCGCATGGTTTCCATGATTGAACTGCGATACGCCACGCTCAATCGCCATTTGGATTACATCACGCGGATCAGCCATCCCGACGCGCTCCTG
>JAJDEC010000319.1 GCA_029259995.1 Phycisphaerae bacterium | reverse complement strand
CCCTCTAACCCAAATGAAAGCCGATAATAACCGCGCCGGAACGTAGGATCCTGTCGACTTGGAGGGGATCATTGGGCACCAGACGCGCCGGAGTCTCCAGTCGTCGCGCAAGATCGGCGCGAAATCAACGTCCTAACGACTGCGCAAAAGTTCGTGAGTCAGGGATTGAGCGGAAGCACGTCAACGACCCGTTGGGCATCGAAAGCCCGATTGGACAGCAGGTCGGTAAATGACACGAGTACCGTGATCGACTTGCCCAGGGGCGGCGATCGCGGATGCCGCCAGGGAACTGAAAGCGTGAAGTGTTCCGAGGAGAGCAGCGCGCCGTACCAGAGGTCCGCCAGCGCCGGATTTTCCCATTTCGCCTCGCCCACAAGCTGTTTTTCCGGCGTCGTCGATAGATCGAGCAGCTTGATGTGAATGCGGCCGGCGGCACGCAATCTCCCGCCGAATTGATCGATGGGTCGGACGTAAACGCGAATGCCGTCGGGCCGGCCGTCCCGATTCTCGTCGTAGCCGCCCGACAGCCGATCGATCTCAATTCTCTCAACGTGGACGAGTTCGTCGATCGATGCCGGCCCCGGCGTGCGACGCAGTCGGCGCAACTCTTGCGCCTGATCGGCAAGTTGCGCATCCTTCATCGAAATCAGTTCGCCCTGCGAGCGAATCTTGTCTTCGAGATCCTGAATCCGAGTCAATCGCTGACTGTCCTGACGAACTTCCTGCGGCGTATCGCCGCCGAAACAGCCGGACAGAACCAGTACGAGCGCGCACGCGACCGTTTTGGCACTCAGATTCCAGTCAAAGCGACGATGGACAACTAGCTGCCGGACGATTGAATTTCGGGCTGTCGTTCGAGAATCTGATCGATCAGACCGTATTCTTTTGCTTCTGTGGGGGCTAGCCATAGGTTGCGATCACAATCTTTCATCACCTTTTCAGTATTCGTTCCCGATTGGGTGGACAGGATACCGTAAAGGATATCGCGAAGCCGCAAAATTTCTTTCGCTTCGATCGAAAGATCCGTCGCGGCGCCCTGCATGACGCCGCCGATCAGCGGCTGATGCAACAGCACGCGGGAATTCTTCAGCGCGAATCGTTTCCCTTTTTCGCCGCCGCAAAGCAGAATCGCCCCCATGCTGGCGGCCATGCCGACGCAATACGTCGCCACGTTCGGGCGAATGAACTGCATCGTATCGTAGATCGCAAGCCCCGCCGAAACACTACCGCCCGGGGAGTTGATGTAGAAGTGGATGTCCGCCTGTGGATCTTCATTCGCCAGAAACAGCATCTGAGCGATGACGACATTGGCCGAATCGTCGTCCACGCCGCCGCCCAGGAACACGATTCGATCCTTCAGAAGGCGGGAATAAATGTCAAACGATCGTTCGCCGCGACCAGTGGTTTCGATGACGAATGGGATCAAAGTGGATTGAGCCATGGGATAGTTCCTCGATGCCGTGATGTCCGGCGGATCGTCTTGATTCATCAATCCGGGGCCGTAGAGCCCGGTCGCGACTACTTCTTCTTCGGTTCGTGATCAGCACTTTCCAGGATCTCGTCCACAATGCCCCATTCCAGGGCCTGCTTCGGATCCAGGAAGCGATCGCGCTCCGTCTGCTCTTCAAGCTTCTGCGTGTCCATGCCAGTGTGCTTTGCGAGAATTTCATTCAGCTTGGCTTTGTCTCGAAGAATCTCTTCGGCCTGAATTCGGATGTCCTCGGCCTGCCCCGTAATACCGCCCCAAGGCTGATGGAGCATGATCTTGCTGTTGGGCAGCGCATAGCGCTTGCCCTTCGTGCCGGCCGTCAGAATGATCGCGCCACCGCTGGCCGCCTGGCCAATCGAGTAAGTCGCAATATCGCAGCCCAGAAACTGCATCGTGTCGTAGATGGCCAGTGTCTGGTCGACGAGACCGCCCGGACAGTTGATGTACAGGTGAATGTCCTGGTCCTTCTTTACGCTCTGCAGATAGAGCAGGCGCATGATGACGAGGCTCGCACTTCGCTCATTGATGCCGCCCGCGAGAAAGATGATGCGATTCTCGAGCAGCATGTCCTCGATGGACATTTCTCGATATCGCTGGGGCGCGCCCGCCTGGGCATGGTTCCCCATCTTGTCCGCGTTAAAGATCTGTCCCAGTGGATGGAAGGTATGTTCCATTTTCGAGATTCCCTTCTCCGGTCGGTCCACGGGCGGCCGAAAACGATCGCTTGATACCGATCCAAACTTTGTGTTGAGGACGAACTCGGCCCCCAACGGCCTGTCCGCCACCCATGAATTCATCGACGACTCAACGCGACTGCCTTACGAATCGCCGGTCTTCTTCTTTGTCGTTTTTTTGGACGCTTTCTTCGCCGCCTTCTTCTTCGTCGTCTTGGCAGGCGCTTTGGCTTCCTTATCGGGCGTCACTTCGACGATTTCGGCATCGCCCAGGATCCGATCCACGCACTTCTCGTCACGCAGATCAAGATACATCTGAACGAGTCCGTTGTTCTTCGACAACTCGTCTCGCATCCGATCGTAGCGCTTTCCATACATGGCGGCCATTTGACCGATCTGGCCATTGAGTTCCTCTTCCGAAACATCAACGTCAAACTGCTCGGCCACTCGCTCAAGGACGAAAAACAGCTTCAATTCGGCAGAGGCCTGCTCCGTGGCGCTGGTTCTCAGTTCGTCGGCGTGCTTCTCAATCTCCGTCTGCGGTACGCCCTGTCGAAGCAACTCCGTCATGCGACGCGCCGCAACGCGATCGGATTGACGCGACGAGAGCCCCTCCGGAAGGTCCAGCTTGGTGTTGTCCAGAAGGTACTTCCGAACCTGATCCCGTTGGCCGCGCTTGATCTCATTGTCGAGCGCCCCTTCCATGCGTTCGCGAACGAAGGATCGATACTCGTCCTCGCTGTCGAAGCCCTGCGCTTCCAGAAACGCCTTGTCGATCGGCGGCAGCTTGATGCGCT
>JAJDEC010000318.1 GCA_029259995.1 Phycisphaerae bacterium | reverse complement strand
CGGAATTCCGCCCAGGCCTTTCGGCGGCGCGGCGGCCAGGGGCGTCGGCAGTTTCGTTACGGCGTTGAACATGTTGGTCAGAAAACCGCCGTCGGCGAGGAACGCCAGCGAGAGCCCCAGCCCCAGGTAGAGCGCCCAGCGCTTTCGGATCGTCTCTCGGAATGATTCCGTCAGAAAGATGCGATCGAACATCAGGATCATCAGCGGCGCCGTCACCATCACGGCCTTGCACAGCATGCCCCCGATACAGGCGACAATGGCGACAAAGTACCAACCCCTGCTTCGCTGCGACGTCGCGCCGCGGATGACGAGATACAGCGTGAGCAGATAAAACATCCCCATCATCGATTCGCATCGCTGAATGACATAAGTCACGCTGGCTGTCTGAAGCGGATGCAGCACCCAGAGCAGGGCGATGATGAATGCGAGCGTATCAGCCGAATCGCGGAACCTGTCACGGAGCCGCGAAAGCCGCAGAGTTCTCCGAACAATGCCGAACAGCGCCAGCGCCGCGGCGAGATGAATCGCGAGGTTGAACAAGTGATAGCCGGCGAGCGTTCCACCAACCTGCTCATTGAGAACAAGCGACAGGGTCACGAGTGGTCTTCGAAGCTTGTCGCCCAGCCAGACGCCCGATGACAGCGGTTGATGCACATACGGGTTGTCTCTAATTCGAATGATGTCGTCGAGCAGGAAGACACCGTCGAAGCTCGTGCTGTAAGCGAGCGAACCGGCGATGACGAGCATGAGCGGCATCCATTTCGTCCAACGATGCTGCCGGGAATGCATGTCTGCGTCGATCGTTGACGTCGCCTGGTTCGCATTCGATCGCCGGCGATGGGTCGATGCGTTCGATTGCGTGGATTGTCGTGTTCGTTTTCTCTGCGCGCGGGCCATCCTTGAACTCCGAATCTGGGTATCTGTTAACTCATCGACGTCGATCAAAAATGCCTGAAGCGATTTGACGTCAATCGACGGATCGACGGGGAGCAGGATCAAGATCGCGCAGGAAGTGCGGAATCATGCGTCGGAGTTGCGCGTCCTTGCGAGGCATTCGAAGTCAGCAAATCCCCCAATCCGTAAATCCCGGGAAGGCGATCGAGATAGTGAAGATCCTTCGTCCATGCCTGCCGGACAAAGACGAGCTCACTCAGGAGGCGATGAATTCGGTCCATTCGCTCGATCGAAATCTCGCGATGGATGTCGAGCGCGTCAACGCTGGCTGCGTCGAAGAGCACATCGAGATTCGTGGAGAGTCCCACGCCCACGGCATGCGTCGGTTTGGCATAAACAAGCGCTTCGAGCAGGGCGGTCGAGTTGATACCCACAACGGCGTCGGCGTGCTGAAGCCATGGATGGATCGAGCGATCGCGCCGGACCTGGACCTTGGGATGCGCTGTCAGGGGGACATCGCTGAAGTTGGGATGCGGACGAACGACAAATGTCTCATTCGGGAATCGCTCAGCGAGGGCCGTGACAAATGCATCCATGGATGCATAGGGCGAGCCGAGCGTGATGTTGGCGTCACGGATGTCTTGAAGTGGGACGAAAATGTAATTCTTCACGTCCGGCGGCGGCTCAGAAAGGCTGTGCCGCCGTGATGTCAGCCAGTCATTCAGACGCGGATCGACATCCATTCGATCAAGGTCCAATCGCCGGATCGAGCTACGGGCATTGGTGCCTTCCGTGTCAAAGTGGATCGTTTTCGATTGCGGAAACCAACCCAGTTCGGCGAAGCGGCATTCGATCCCTCGTCGATCGGCGGCGTCGATGATCCGGCCATCCATCTGCGTGGCTCCGCTCCAGAGAAAGATGACGTCGGGCCGCCAGTCGTCGAGAACGGACTCCAGATCGGACAGGTCTTCGCGCGCAATTGCCTGTTCTTTCCTGAGACAGCCAAGCCGCGACAATGTCAGCGGCGTTCCATATAGTCGGCTGTCGATATTCGCGGCACGCAGCGTGTTGGCCAGCGTCACGAAATGGCGGGCCGTCTCGTGCCAGCGGCAGAACCCGAACAGGAATCGTCGTGGAGGTGATTCGGCTTGCAACGCCGTGTGTCTTCCAATTGGCCGAGTTGGAATCTTCATGTCGGCTGAGAAATCCTGTTCGACGAATGTGCAGGGCGGCACGACTGCATTGGCGCCGATTGTCACGCCCGCGCGGACGACGGCATTGGCGCCGATTCTCGCACCAGGGCCGATTCGAATCGGTCGCAAGACAGGCGCTGTCGAGGCCGCTGCATCGATCGCCGTCCGCACGAATTCACGCGTATCGATCACGACGCCGGCGTCGATGACTGCGTGCTCATTAATCTGTATGTCGCCGTGGCCGCGGAGAAGGGCGTTGGGGCCCACGCAGACGCCACGGCCGATTTGCACGATGCCCCCCTCCGCAATTTCGATCTCGACGCCGTCCGCGATAATGCAATCGGGGCCGATGTGGAGCGTCGAATCGTCGGCGACCCTGAGACGGACTGTCGAGGCGACGCTCGCGGACGGATCGATGTGGATCGTGCTATTTGTCATGCTTCACTCAATGCCTACTGGTGCCGCCAACGTGCAATGAAGAATGATTCATCGAATGTGGAGCAAGCCTCTGGCCTGTCGTGAACCGGCGAGTCGCCGGCTCGATAAAGTGATTCACTCTTTCCACTCATTTAGACGTAACCCAAGTCTCGAAGTCGTTCGCGTACCAGTTTCGATTCAGGTGGCGCATCACTGGACGATGCGTAGCCGCCCTGTTCGGATTCGCTCAACGCGTCGAGTTCACACGAGAGCCGGTTCGCGATGGATTCCGCAGTTCCATCGTCGCTGCCAAGCAGATTCCTGCATTCACCCGGATCGACGCGGAGATCGAAGAGCTCCCGTTCGCCGCGCTGCGTTTGTATCAGCTTGTGGTTCGTATTCTGAAGCGATTGTATTTCCGCGCCCTCGAATCGTCTGACCTCCGACGCATTCCCGTCGAAGAGCTGGCGCGGGGATGCCTCGGCATAGGATGTGGTTGACGCGGAACCGGCATCCTCGACCTGCAACAGGCTGCGGCCCGGCAAGCCGTCGAAACGCTCTATCGATTCGATGTTCCAGAGATCAAGCAACGTCGGGAGAAGGTCCACGTGTCGGGCGAGATCATGTCGGTATCGGCCGGCCTGCATCTCGCCGGGCCATACGATCGCCAAGGGTACGTGCAATACGCTGTTGTAAAGATGTTGGCCGTGACCGCGGACGCCATGTTGAAACAGGCATTCGCCATGATCGGCCGTGAAGATGAATGCGGATCGATCGAGACGATCGTGCGATTCGAGAATGCGGAACAGCGAGGCAATGCATCCGGCGTCCACGCGTTGATGCAGATCGCGCGCATACGTCGTGTGCGCCGGGGCCGATTGATCCTGATGGTACTCGTGCAGGTCGAAGTAGTGCAGCCACGAGAAGACGGGATCCTTGCCGGCGCGTGTTAAAAACGCATCGAGCGATTGGTTGAGTGGATCGCCGTATTGCCAGCAGCCGCCACGATTCGTCAGATTGCCGTCCTCGATATCCCGATACTCGTCGAATCCGGAGGAGAGTCCCGTCGGCGAATTCAAAATGAACGACGACGGAAATCCTGCCGTCGCGTACCCGGCGAGTCTTGCGGCTTCCGCAATCGTCCCCAAGTTGTTGTCGCAAAGCTGTCCTAACAGGAGGCGTACGCCCGTTTGAAACGGGTATCGGCCCGCAAGCATGCTCGTGACCGCCGGCGTCGTGAAGGGGGCATGGCTCATGGCCTGTGTGAAGACCGTTCCGCGTGAGATGATTCGATCCAGATTCGGCGTCAGTCGCGACAGGCGATTGAAGGCGCCGACGTGATCGGGGCGCAGGCAGTCGATCGAGATAAGGAAAACGTCGGGGAATTTCATCGTTCTGCCACTCCTGCGATGGGCGTCGTTTCATTGTTGCAATGCGGCCGCATCGTCGGATGAGGAGCAGATTGCAACTCAGGGCCTTCGTCTGATTCGGTCGACGGATAGAGCGGGATCAGCCGGATCCCCGCATTGGAAAACTGATGACGATGACGGAGGATCTGGCGCTCGTTCATTCTCGAGCTGATCACAACGCTGTCGATGCCCAACGCAATCGCCTCCCTTCGCGAAACGACGGGCCGGCCCAAGAGTGATGCCTGATGACTCGCCGAGTCGTCGTCGATGAATGCAAGAATCTCTAAGGGTGACGTATCAAACGCTGAAGCGATCATGTGCGTGTGGCGACCGGCGCCGTAGATTGCGACAGCCTTCTCGCCGCGTCGGGCGGCTGCGTTGAGCGCATTTCGCATTCGCAATACGGCGTCGCCGCTCTGTTTCGACTCCTCAACGCGCATCGAGGCCGAACGCGTGTCCGGCCATCGTCGCGGCGATGAATCGATGACCTCCTGTATCAGCGCGTCGAGCCGATCGACAGTCGCTGCCGTTCCGCAGCGTTGCTGGATCGTCGATTGTGCATTACGGGAAAGCTCAAGGCGATGCGATGGCGATTGCATTGCGTCGGATATGCGATCTGCCGCCGATTCACAATCTCCAATGTCGAATGTGTAACCGTTGATGCCGTTGCGTATGAAATCGTCGGGGCCGCTGTCCACGCGGCTCACGATTGGTACGCAGCCATTCGCCATGGCCTCAAGCATCTGCAGGTTGAGTCCTTCGTAAGCCGATGGAAGCAGCAGACAATCGCAACGCTGCCAGAACGCGTCCATTCGATTCGGTGACTGCGGTTTCAGGAGTTGAATCTCAGAGTGCTCGTGGTTGCTGGCAATGCGTGCGGATTCGTCGAATTCCTCCTGGAGTGTTTTGATGTCGCCGGCGATTCGATGTCGTTCAGGACCGTCTCCTGCGATTCGCATGATGAATTGAACGCCTCGATCTCGAAGGATCCTCGCGACGTCGACCAGATCGTCGACGCGCTTGGCAGACGACTCCAGTCTGCCTGCATAGCCGATCCGGATCGGTCCGTCCCAATGCGGGCGTGATTGGCTGGTTGTGTCCATCACGTGAGGAATCTGCACGACGTGTTCTGCGCGGTGCGGAATCAATCGATCGATGCGACGCTTGCACGTGCCTGTGTTCGTGACAATTCGTTCGCAGGCGGGTTCAAGGTGCGTGAGGCAGGCGTAGTCGTAGTCGTGATCCGAGTGGTTCCATCCGAGGATGCGAATCTGATCGGGCAACGTTTGAGCGAGTGATGCCGCGATCTCGAAGCTCTTCTCATGGGTTGTCGGGATCAGGACAGCCGGCAGCATTTGTGCATAACTGCGCAGATTGACTTTCCAGTTTGCATCGTCCGAGAGCAAGGGCAGTCGAACGACAGTCACACTTTCTGCCAATCCAATATCCGCGAGTCCAATTGCATTGGCTGCGATCGATTCGTGTGCGGCGATGATGACGCGTCGCCCTCGGTTCGCCAGCGCGTTCGCCGTCCGGACGGCCCAACTGGTCATACCGCCGGTCGTCAGGCCGTTGGGGAGGGAAAGCAGGATATTCGAATCGTTCGTCAGCAGGACATCGTCTCCTTCGCTGACGCGGACGTGCCGGCCGCGATCGCCTTGAGGCAGATGAAGTCAACACCCATTTCAGCCCCTGATTCGACAAGGCGATTTACCAACGGTGTCGGCTGATTCGGCGTCACGATCGCGATTCGATCGCGCGACCAGGACTCGCCGGTTTTCAGTGGGCTGCGCGGCAGGTCCATCGTTTCAAATACGGCATCCTGTGCGAAGTCGTCGAGACCCGCGAGATCGCGATTTCCGAGATATGGGTCGGCACGGAGCTGTTCGACGAGTGTGAGCCCGTTTACGCCGAGACCGTAGATCAGGACGGTCGACGCATCGGGTCTGGACATGACGAAGTCTATGACGGATTCGTATTCCTCGGCACTGGCTTCCACGGGGAGCGCGTTCGTTTGTTCCGAATCACGCGGCAGAATCATCGAGCGCGACGACGGCCAGACACGACGTTCCGACGCCTCGACGATCGAAAGCACGTCACGGATGCGATCGACGTATCGATCCATGCCGACTTCGGACAGGGCGGATTGATGCGCATGCAACGACATTCGCGCGCACTTCTCAGGAGCGTCGGCGATGCTTCGAATACAGCGGGCTGCGGCATCGACATCGGCGATGGGAAACGACATGCCATTGTAATCGTCACGAATGATGTCAGAGACACCGCTCGCCACGCGCGACACAACGGGGACACATCCGGCGGCCATTGCCTCAAGCATCGCGACGCTGAATCCTTCCAGACGCGACGCCAGAATCGAGACGTCCGCCCATCGCCATACGTCGATCATTTTCGATGGTGGACACGGGGCTTCGCGCCACAGACGACTGCCGTGTTGTGTGAAGTGATTCGACATCGCCTTGATCCGTGCGTCGATCATCGGCGTATGCGGTCCGTCTCCGACGAGCCGCATTTCGATTCGAATATTGGAGTCGACGAGCCTGCGGGCAATCGACAGCACATCGACGACGCGCTTGACGCCTTGTTCCATGCGGCCGGCGTAGACGATTCGAAAGGGCCGCCGCCCGTCGAATGATCGAGATTCCTGCGGTGGGACTTCGACGCCATAGGGAATGTGATCGATGTCGTCGATGCGATGCGGGAGGCGCATTCGCATTTCCGTCTGACATTGTCGGCTGACGGCGACGTATCGATGGACGATGGACTCGAAATGTTCGAGATAGGCGTAGTCGACAGGATTGTCGCCGTGAACCCACGAGACGACTTTTAAGTCATCCCCAGATGTAGTAGTTGAAAGTGCGGCGGCGATTGCGTAGGACGCGTGACAAAGATTGGGCAACAAGATCGTCGGCAGACACGCTCGATAACATTCGATGCCATCTGCCACATCATCGCCGTGCAGGAGTGCGGGGGCATGTATGATGTCGACATCGGCGCCGTGGAGCGACGGGATCGGATCGAATGTGGCGTGCCCCGCGAGAGGCGGATGGACGATCAGGCGTACCGATCTGCCTTCATTCGAAAATCGCCGGGCCGTCGCCAACGCCCACGTCGTGACGCCGCCGATGGTGAACCCCTGCGGCAAAGAAATCGTGATCGGCAGTTCCTGTGTCGTTTTCATTCAATCGGGCGCAAGAGTTGCGCAAGACGCGACCGTTGCGCAGCCTCCCTCCTATTTATCGGTCGAACAGCCAACGTGCCTCAAGGCTTTGGCCGTGAACGCCCGATATCGCGCAAGAGTCCATGCCACGGGGGAGATCTGGAGCCTGGCCGGCGGCATGCGGAGGATCCGTTCAACATGCCGAATATCACACGCGATCAACTCTTCGTGTTGCCCGAGTCGGGCCGGCGCGACGAGTTCATCGAAATTGCATCGCACGCGCTCAAAGCCCAGCCGGAGGATGCCGAGATTCGATTCGGGCTCGTTCGCAGCCTGACGGAGTCGGGGCTACTCCATCGCGCGGCGAGTTTCGCCGACGCCTTTGATCCCGAGGTTCTCGGGGCCGCCAGCCTGAATGAGCTGTTGCAACAACTGCGCGTGCCGACACAGAACGGGTTCGTCGATTGGCGCCTGCAATCGCCGACATTCGACAGGAATCTCCACGCGATCGAAGCGCGCTATGACTGGGCCCAGCGCCTTCGAAGCACGTTTGATCATCGACGAGCGTCGCTTGAATTGCACAAGACGCGCAATGGAAGATGGGAAGTCTTCGACGCCCTGGATTCTGTATGGCGACCCTGCTTCGGGAGCCATCAGCCGACAGAGACGTATGAGAATCTCCGGAAGCAGGTCGAGAATCGCGTCATGGCGCCGATCATTATCGACGGCGTCGGTCTCGGCGCGCATCTGCCGCTTTACGTCACGTCAACGCATCAGACCTTGAATTCCTCCGCGCCATTCGTCTATCAGGTTGAGTCGGACTGGATGGCGCTGGCGATCGCGCTGCACCTTTGCGACTGGAGCGAGTTGATCGCTGATCCACGGGTCGTGCTTTGCGTTGGCGAAGACGCGTACGAACAGCTGGACGCGGCGATCGCAAACACGCCGCATGCACCTTTGCCAAAATCGATCATCTGGACTCCGCCCTGGTGTTCGACGTCGGCAGGTCGTGGCGAGTCAATCATCCGGGCCCATACTGCGCAGCGGGAACAGTCGATTGCCGAGCTTCGAGAAGCCCTTGATCGGCAATATGCGGATCGGGACGTCGAGTATTGGGGAACGCGATTCCAGGCGGCGATTCACGGCAAGGGGCCCCCATTGCGTGTCTTGTCGATTGCCTGTCGCTTTACGACAGTACTTCAATTTGCGACGCGAGATGCACTGGCGGCGTTGGAATCGATCGGTTGCGAG
>JAJDEC010000317.1 GCA_029259995.1 Phycisphaerae bacterium | reverse complement strand
TTGTTGACCTGGCGCCGCCACCCGCTCTCACGTCTTCGGCACGCACAAACAACTCGAACCAATCGGCGCATCCGCACTCGCCCAAACAGCCTTGAACCGCTTCTCATACTCCGCCGCCTTCGACGCATTCTCGGCCATCCGCATGCAACGACCCAGGCCATAGAGCGACCAACCATTCTCCGGCCACTTCTCCAGGTCCTCACGATAGGCCTTCGCCGCCTCCTCGTGCCGACCCGCGCTCAGCAACACGGCCCCGAGCGTATGCCGAACCGGCTGCACCCATTCCGGCGGTTCCATGTAGATCAGCTTGTCTTCCAGATCAACCGCCCGACGCAGGCTCGAGACCGACGCATCGATGTTTCCTTTCCGAAACTCAATCTCGCCGTCGATAAACAGCTCGGCAATGTTCAGAATGTCATGCGCCTTGTTGATCGCCATCATGGCGTCAGCGGGCACTTCCTTGCGCTTCGCCAAAAACACCGAACGCTCCCGCTCAGCGTTGGCCACGTCGCCCTTCGCCGCATACGCAACAGCCCGGTTCATGTGATACATCGCCGTCGTGATCGGAAGGATCGCCGGCGGCGCCGGCTCCGCAATGATCTCGTCCCAGCGGCCGAACCGCTTCAGCGCGTCATACGCCGCCCCCATGTACGGATCGACAAACGCCGGATTCCCGCGCACGAATTCGTCGGGCACCGACTCGACGACGGCCCGCCCCGTTTCCAGCGCCAGCGCGCTCCGCCCCGTCATCATCGATGCGAACGACAGCATGTGATGATTGTGGAGCATGTAGACTCGATAGAACTCCTGCTTGGGCGAAATCTCGCGATAGTCGGTATCCACGGCAATCGCTCGCTCGTTCTGCTTCGCCGCTTCATCCCATCGGCCCGTCAAGACGTAAATGTGCGACGGCATATGCAGCAGATGCCCCGAAGCCGGTACGAGATCACGCAGCTTGTCCGCCGACGCCATGGCCGCCTCAGGTCGCGCCGCCTCCGTAGCATGAATGTATAGATGATGCGCCCCCGGATTCTTCGGCGCCATCGCGATGACCCGCTCGAGCAGTGCCAGAATCTTCTCCGTATCCTGCTTCGGCTGACCTGCGTGCGTCCACAGATCCCACGGATGCAGATCCATCATCGCCTCGGCGTAGAGCGTACCGATGTCGTTGTCCTTCGGATACTTCGCCCACAGCGCCGCCATCGCATCGGCATACGCCTTGTCCAGCGCCGATCGATCCGCCGGCGCGGATTGAGCGTATCGCTTCGCCAGCGCCGAAATCATGTCCCGCTCGACCGGCGAGGCCTTCGCCGACAGCGCTTTCGCCTTCTGCAACGCCGCCCAGGCGGCATCGCATCGATCCGGCGGCATGATCGGATTGTTGATATGCGGTCCATGACACAGGGCAATCCCCCACCAGGCCATCGCGCAATCCGGATCATGCGTCAACGCCTGTTCGAACGATCGAATCGCTTCGTCATGATTGAAGGCGTAGGTCCAGTTGAGCCCCTGGTTGAAATATCGCTGCGCCAAGGGTGATGATGTCGTCACTTGGCGTGCGTGAGGGCCCATGCCCGCATAGAGCGGCGCAATCTCGCCCTTGCGCTCGATTTTGAGGTGCGGCTGTGCGCAACCGGCCAAAACAACGACGGAAAGGCAGGCACAGGTTAGACCGAATCCGTATCGGTACTTAGACGCGTCAAACATCGTGTCCTCCAGAATCTTAAGTTTGCGTCGAATCATCGTGCTCCGAATGAATCGTGGATTGTCTCACACATTTCAGAAATGTTGTGTCTGAATCGCGGGCCGTTGCACGTCGAGTTCGAGTCGTGGAGCCCGCGCAATTCATTGTGCGACAATCCGCCATGCATTTCACGGAGTTTTTTGGACCTATTTTCATCACAATTCAGTGGCATGGAATATCGTTCTTCACGGATTTGCAGGACGACGGCGTATCACGCTCTGGAAGTTGGATTGTGCGCCGCGAAGAATCCCGGAACGAACACTTGAGAATAGCCAAGGCGAAGGATCCCGGAGGGATCCATTGAGAATAGCCCAGCGATTTATCGCTGGGGCACGCGGCTCCAATGACCAGTTTCCGTCCCGTAGGGACGGAATGAGTGCCGCGCGCCTGGCTCACGACGTCCCTCCGGGACGGCAATGCGTGAGAACACTCTCATCGCAATCCCAGCCTTGAAAAAGGCTGGGCTATTTTCATATCGTCCCTACCGGGACTTGGTGGAATGCAGCCGCCGCGTCGATAAGAGCCGTTAACGGTCCCCACAAATCCGTGATGAACCAAGAAAGTGCGTATCAACTCTTGCGATAGTGCAGACCCGCGCGGAGGCACGCAATTCCCAATAGCCCGAATGTGAGGCCGCTCACTCCCATCAGACAGACAAGACCGGTTTGCACCAGACCGACTGACGAGTCTGACTGCATGAATCCATGAGCGTCATGCCCGAAATCACGAGCCCAACGGGCGCCGAAACCATGAACAGCAGGCCAACCGACAGATAGATAGAGAACCGCTTGCCATCGGGACGGATGCGGCGTCCAGGTATGCCCACAGCGATCACACGCCATCGGCAAATGCGGAACCACGATCCGTGAATCAACCTTGCATTCTCGAACCGCGTCAGATCCGCATTCCGGGCATTCTCGCCGGCCCCCCGCATACGGCGGCAGCTCGCCCAGAACCTGATTGTCCGGTTCGTGCGTAGACATGTGACCCAAATCATCCGTAGGATGGGCAGTGCCCACCCTACATTTCAAATTTGAAATCTGAGATTTTACATCTCCAGACCCGCACCTACGAATCATGCTGCACTTCGTTCTCCACGAAGTCCATGTGATCGATCTCGATCTTGATCTTGTCGCCCGGATTCAGGAACTTGCCCAGCTCCGCGCCGCAGCCCGTGCCGACCGTGCCGCTGCCGAGGATATCCCCCGGATAAAACGTTCGGCTCGTGCTCGCGAAGACGACCATCGATTCGAACGAATGATGCACGGTTCCGTATCGACCGTCCGTCCACTGCTCGCCGTTCACGTACGCCCGCATACCGCACGCACCGAGGTCGGGAATCTCATCCTTCGTGACGAGGTACTTGCCCATCACGTTGCCGAAGTCCTTGCCCGGCGCCGGTCCCATGTTGACGGGCATCACGCGCGTCTGCCGTTCTCGGCTCGACAGGTCGTTCAGCACCGTGTAACCCACGATCGCGTCGGCCGCCTGCTCCGGCGTCGCGTTGCGCACCGGCTTGCCGATGATGCACGCCATCTCGCACTCGTAGTCGATCTTGCCTTCGCCCTTGGGGAAGTACGCCGTCATCCCGTCGCCGAGGAAGCTCGTGGCGTTCGAGTTGTAATAGCACGGCATCTCGTACCACTCGGGCACGATGAAATCGAGGTTGCGCTTCTTGCGCATCGTCATCACGTGCTGCTCGAAGGCATAGAAATCCAGATACTGGCTCGGTCGCAACACGCACGGCCCGAACAGAACGCTCGACGGATCAACGCCGCCGTCAGCCGTGATGCCCGCAAGCTCCTTGCGAAACGCCGCCCACTCGTCACAACCCGCAATCGCCGCCGTGAGCACGCCGACATGCTGCGGATCATTCAGATCATGATGCTTCGCCGCGCGATCCGTGATATCCACAATCTTCCCGCCGACCAAAAGCCCGAGCCGGGCCCCGACGGGAAACCGCTTCTTCAAATCCGATGACCGCGCCTCGGCGGATGTGTAGAACTGACAAAGTTTCATGGGGAGTCTCTCCCTCCGTTTGATGCGCTATTCGTATCAATCTGCGTAGGTCGGGTCATCGACCCGACGACGCAACCAGCCTACCCCCAAAATCCCCATTCATCCACCCGCTGCAGTTTGCTCCGGGTGCCATGCTTCCCCTCCCAGGGAAGCATGCCGGCGAACCGTCAAACCGTGCGATCCGTCCAGCGTTTCGACGCGAAGCGCCGATCACGGATATCCAACGACATGTATGGCCCGCACGGACGAAGGCACAACCCAATGATGAAAACCGAATTTGCGGGAGTTTGCGACACCTTGCGAGAGTTTGCACGAAGATTGAACTTGGGTCGCCGCCAGACGGCACGCTCGACCTGGGCCGCAGTTGTCGAATTCGGGTATTTGCCCGATCGACACGAATCGGGAGAATGGGCCGCAAAACGCTGACTCAACAACAACACAACCCGAGGCAACGAATCATCATGGACCCGATCGAACAACTCCAGAATCAACTCAACAAACTCCAACGCCGCATGACCATCATCTACAGCGCCGGCGCCGTCGTCGTCGTCGCCGGTCTCCTCTTCGCCACGATGGGCATGGCCAATAACAACCAGAATCGCGGCCAGAACATCGTCGCCTCGCGCATCGCCATCGTCGACAATTCGGGCCGCGAGATCATGACACTCGGCACCACGACAGAAGGCACGGCCGGTATCTGGCTCAAACGCGGCAACAGCACCAACGCCTTCCTCGTTCAGCAGAAGGACAACACGGCCCATCTCTGGGCCCGGAACTATCGACTCGAATCATCTGCGTCGCGCGATATCGCGCTGTTCGGTGTTTCGACGGAAGGCCGCGCGGGGATGTGGCTGATGGACGGCAATCGCTCCAACAACATCCTGCTGCAGACACCCGACAACAATGTGAAACTCTGGGCCCACGACTATTACGTGAAGCACAACAATCGCAATCTTGCATCACTCGGAACGAGCGACCAGGGCAACGGCGGCGTCTGGCTCTACAAGAACAACCAATCGACCTGGGCCCTGGCCATCAACCCGTAACGACATGCGCAAATCGTAGGTCGGGTCATCGACCCGACACGACAGGCATTGTGCACGTGAAAACGGAATTGACGCAGGTCAGGTCATCGACCCGACGCAACACACATTGTGTAACCTGAAAATGAAGAAAGGTCCGCAATGCGGACCCTACGGAATGCGATGAAATGCGATCGAGATGCGTGCCGTCGGCGTGTCACACTTCCAGCGGAGCGGGCATCCCTAAACTCGCCGGTGATGACTGGCAAACGGCCGGCACGCGAACGTGCCACACGAGCCCCATCCACTTCATCACGCAGATGGCGACGTAGCTCATGTCCAGCTGCCACCAGCGAAAACCATGCCGCGCGGATGTCGGATAGGCGTGATGGTTGTTGTGCCATCCCTCGCCGAACGCGAGGATGCCGAAGATCGAATTGTTGCGGCTCTCGTCCCGCGTCTTGAAAGGTCGCGATCCCCACAAGTGACAAACAGAGTTGATGCTCCACGTCACATGATGCCCCACAAACATCCGCACCAGCCCGCCCCAAAGAAAGCCGAGCAATGCGCCGAACCACGTGCCCGTGACGATGCCGCCGATGGCGGCCGGAATCACGAATCCCAGCAGCGCCCATACGATGAACCAGTCATTTACCCGGCGCATGCCGCTGTCTTTGTGGAGATCACCGATGTATCGATCCAGCCCCGGCGCATCCGCCTTGAAGAGCCAGCCGAGATGGGCATGAAAGATGCCGCCGAAGAATCCCGAATCACCGTCCCCGTTGCGATGCGGCGAATGCGGATCGTCGACCTGATCGCTGTGCTGATGATGCCGGCGATGAATCGCCACCCATCGCAGGAGCGGCCCCTGAACTGACATCGAGCCAAGAACGCCGAACACAAACCGGATCGGTCGATACGTCTCGAACGATCGATGCGTAAACAACCGATGAAAGCCGATCGTCGTTCCGACGGCCGCCAGGGAATACATCACGACGAGCAGGATGAGATCCGTCCAGAAGAATCCGCGCCCCCACAGGCTGTAGCCGATGACGATCAGCCCGACGATGGGAAGCAGAATGGCGAACAAGGTTCCAATACGATACGGCGCAGCGACAGATGTCAACGGATCGGCGTGAGCAGGGATTCCCAAACAGTGGCTCCAGTGCAAAAAGGCGGGACGGCGACAAGCTTCACAATCATAGGCGAAAAACGTGTCGCCTGCCGTTACTTCATCGGCGATTCGCTCGATGGCCGCGTATTGAAAGCCCCAAGGCGCGTATTGACCGCAATAATCGCGTTATTCACGGATCGCGGCCGAAGAGATCAAGCGAATCCCGCACCACTTTGGCTGCCGTGTCCAACCCGATTATGCTCTCTGCAAGTCGATTCATACGCCCAGCACAAGCATCCAAATGGCATCAAACCGGGAGTGGCTCATGCGTTGGCGAGGCATGCGTAAGAGTGGGAATATCGAAGATCGTCGCGGTCGCAAACCCGTCATGGCGCTGGGCGGTGGCATCGGCCTGCTGATCGTCATCGTCGTGTCGATGCTGTTCGGCGTCGATCCGTCGCAGCTGCTGCAGTCGACGACCGGCGGCGGCGGCGCGAGCCTTACGGATTCGCCGGCCGCCATCCAAACCGACGACGCGTCGGAAGAACAGAAGCAGTTCGTCTCGGCCGTGCTCGGCAGCACGGAAGACGTCTGGTCGGAACTCTTTCGACGCTCGGGCAAGCAATATGCCGAACCCAACCTCGTCTTGTTCAGCGACCAGGTTCGATCGGCCTGCGGCCTGGCGTCCTCCGCCGTCGGCCCCTTCTATTGCCCCGGCGACGACAAAGTCTATCTCGACATGGCCTTCTTCGACGAACTCGATCGCCGGCTCGGGGCACCAGGCGACTTCGCACAGGCCTACGTCATCGCCCACGAGATCGGTCATCACGTGCAGAATCTGCTCGGCATCAGCGGCAAAGTCCATGAGATGCGTCGCCAGATGAGCAAGGCCGACGCCAACGCCCTGTCGGTTCGACTGGAACTGCAGGCCGACTACTTCGCCGGCGTATGGGCCCATCACGCCCAACGCAGCAATCGCATGATCGAACCGGGCGACTTCGAAGAGGCCCTCCGCGCTGCCAGCGCCATCGGCGACGATCGCCTGCAGAAACAGGCCCGCGGCTACGTCGTCCCCGACTCCTTCACGCATGGCACGAGCGCCCAGCGCGTTCGCTGGTTTCGCAAGGGATTCGAATCCGGCAGCCCGACGGACGGGGATACGTTTGCGA
>JAJDEC010000316.1 GCA_029259995.1 Phycisphaerae bacterium | reverse complement strand
CAAGCGGACGCATCAGAAGGAGATGTTCCCCGATGCCTATCGGCACAACATCGAGCTCGACATTGACTACAACCTGGGAATGAAGCTGTCCGTTGTGCTTGTCGTCGCGATTGCCGCGCTCCTGTCCTCGATGTTCGCTTTCAAATACGGATGGACGAACGCGACGGAGTTCTTTGGTCGCGCCGCGAAGGCTGCGCAAACGGGGCAGTTCTTCGAGAATAAGGAATTCGCTCCAGGGCAAGGGGATGACAAGACCGATTCGTCCGCATCGTCTGAGACATCAGAGGATTAGGACCGGCGATCGGCGGATGACGTCCGGACGATTGGCGTTCTCCGCGGGCGGGCGAGGCGCCCGAGCGACTCGCTTGGTAGCCGTGTCGATCTGATCGGGCGATGCCCGTCGGCAACTGAAATCGTCGTGATCGTTGCAGTGACGGATGTGGCGTTGAGGTGTTCGCCGTTCTTCTCATACTTTGGGACGGAAGGATGAATCACGCACTCGAATCGGTATGTACTTTGGAAATCTCTGAATCGCAATGCACGCATCGAGAGTGATGCAGTGCCTGACTGGCCGGGAATGAGCCGAGGGCCGCAATGAAACTCCTGCAGAATCTGCTCGCGTGGTATCAGAAACTCCCCAACGAGCTGCGCATCGTCTTTCTCGTCGTTGGAATCGGGGCTCCGTCGACGATCGTCTACCTGCTATCCGATCTGATCGGCGGCCTTTTCGATGTGGAGCCCAGAAACCGGCGGACGGTCGGTGCCCTTGTCATCATTGGCGCGATTGTCGGATTGATCGTGCTGGGATTCCTCGTCACGCGCTTCTTCGGCTACTTCAAGGGCCGACGCGAACGAAAGATGACGCGGCAGCTTGCGGATTCCGGCACATCGGGGCCGGTCGCGATGGACGCCCGAGATCGCATCCGCGAAAACAACGACAAGTTCCAGGGCAACGTCAAACAGATGAAGAAGGAATTCGGGGTCAACGTCTATGACCTGCCCTGGTATATCACGATCGGCGATTCCGGCTGCGGAAAGACGCGCCTGATCGAGAAGGGATCGCTGACGTTCTCGGCCGGCAAACCTGAAGGGACGGGACTGGGAACGCTCGACTACAACTTCTTCTTCTCGGAAGAGGCTGTTGTCGTTGACATGGCCGGTCGGCTGACGAATCCGAAGGAGGACAAGGACTATCGCGAGTGGAAGGGGTTTCTCGAGACGATTGCAAAGGGGCGCCCCGGCTATCCGATCAACGGCGCGATCGTTTGCGTTTCGGCCGAACATCTGCTTGAGGATCCTCAACAGAAACATGAGGAAGATGCGAATATCGCATTGGAACGTCTGCGCGAGTTGCAGGCGCGCCTGGGCGTGACGTTTGCGACGTATTTCGTCGTGACAAAGTGCGACAAGATCGTCGGGTTCATGGAGCTCTTCGATCAGGCGAGGCGAGACGTCCAGACGCGTCATCAGCTCGTCGGCTGGTCCCGGCCGGGCGATTACGATGAGGTATACCAGCCTGATCACTTCGGTGACGACTTCAACGAACTCTACAATCAGCTCAATGATCTGAGGCTGAAGCGTCTGCACGAAACGGCCGACGAGGATGATGATCTCGCCAAGGCCGTGGCCGGCGCCGCCTACACGTTTCCCGAGGAATTCCGCGAGCTTTATTCGCCGTTGACGACGTATGTCCGAACGCTGTTTCCGTACGTGAAGAATCCACGTGCGATGAAGAACCTTGTTTTCAGAGGAATCTATTTCACGAGCGCCACACAGGAAGGCGCGCTGCTGACGAAGCACCTGCGTGAGCGAATCGGTGAGGACGCGGCGACAAATTTCGCTCAGCTCGAAATGACCTATCCGGATACGAAGCCGTTTTTCATTCGCGACTACTTCTTTGACAAGATGCTTCCCGAGCAGGGACTCGTGTTCCGCAACGTTGACGACGTCAAACGCAACGTGAAGCTGGGACGCTGGTTACTTGTCGCGTCGGTCGCAATTGCGGCAGTGGTCATCAGCCTGGTTGCAATGGGGACGAACAGCTTGGCGCATATGGCTGATACGCCCACGAAGGACATCAGGAAGGCGAGTGTCAAATCCATTTATGGATCTGTGGAGACGGCCACAAAGCATGCGGATGTACTCGACAAGGACGCTGAGGATCTAAAGAAAACTGACTTCTTCGCATGGCTGGTCGCGATGATGAATTTTGATTCCTCCGGGCCGGCGAATAACGTGCAGATCGTTCGTTCGGCGTTGATTGAACGCGGCATCGTTGCAAACCTGATCGGCAGCGCGCAAAGCGCGCTGAAGAATCACCAAATCTCTCCGCCTGAAAGCGCAAACGGAAGCGGCGAATCGCCGCCTGCGCCGCTGCTCAGTGGATTGGAAGCTTACCTGTCATGGTGGGGCTGCAGTGCAGTATCAAAGAATGGCGTCGACGGTGAGGCGGCAACGAAAAGGTATGACGTTGTCGCACGCCTCGCCGACGAAGAAACCCTGAAACTGTCGTCGGAACAGATCGGGACGATTCTGACGGCGTATTGGGACACGCATTTCGACAAGCTGGCGCCGAATGATTATCCGGAGCACGCGGATGAGAAACTGGAGCATCGTCGGGCTGCCTATCCCGGCCATCGCACTCCCGATCTCGTGATCAAGCCCGTGTTTGCGACGGAGAACCCGGACTGGGACGAGTCGGCAAGAAAATGGGGGGCATATCGAAAAGAAGTTGAGAAGACGGTCGACAGCGCCCTTGGCCAGATTTCAACCTACTACCTGAGCATCGCGGGTCTGAAAGGCGGACAGCTCGACGGGCATTTCAAGGGGTGGTTGGAGCTGCCCGAGATCTGCGAGCAAGTGGAGCAGGATTACGACGCGATTCTCAAGTTGCGTGATCGAGGCGTCGAAAGTCGGAAGGAGCTCGAGACTTTGCAATCGGATTTCCAGACGCCGCTTGCTCGCCTCGTCAAGTACAGAGATTTCATTTGGGAAGCCGAGGCGATCCGCGATTCAAGTGGATTTGAGCGTATTCCCACGCTGGATGGGCTTATTCTGAGCTACAGGGAGCAATGGACTGCCCCGTTGGAACGCCTTGAAGACGCCCTCAATTCCTGCATTAAGTCGACGGATGATGCGGAACCGTCGGCGAGTGGATTGCTGGAGGAGGACGAGAATCTACGCAAGGCAATTCTGAACAAGATTAGCGGATGCAAGCAATCGCTCGATGAAGCATATTGGAAATCGCTTCAGGACAAGGGCGTCATTCCGAACGATCTCCCCGTCAATTTTGATAAGAAGTACTTGAAGGATTACTTCGAGCTACGCGGCGGCGGCAATCCGTGTCCACATGTCTTTGATGTCAGCCTCGGAAAGCCGGGTGAGCGTGATTCGATCCAGCCGACGCAGAGCTTCAAGGATGTCGTGTCGATCCTGAAAAAGCTCCACGAAGATGTCGGCTCTCAGATGACGATGAGGGAGCAGAATCCCGGCGAATGGGTGTTCTCGTTGGAGCTTTTGAGTAAGCGGCTTACGGATTCCAAGCCCGAATCGATTGACCAAATCAAGAACGAGTCGGCTTGGCGCCCTGACCAGCTTGGCGAACTTGCGAAGACGTGCGCAAGACTCGGCGTGCGCGGAGATATCACGAGCGCCCTGGGCACGCTGGCGGAACAGTTGAGTCGCTGTCAGGAAGGACAGAACGAAGTCGGCATCGCGGCGATGTGGAACGACTTTTCAGAATGCAAGCCAAACGATCGATTTCAGATGTGCGCAAATCAGCCCGGCAACGGCCTCGAAATGTGGGCACATCGTGATCGGCTGCGAACGATCGTGCAGGATTCGGCGGCCCTGAAAGAGCGACTCGACTCCATTAGTGAGAACGATTACTTCCCGTCGGCCGAAGGTAGCTTGCACAGAAAATGCGGCGAGTTGATTCGGCCGACGGTGGTCAAGTATTTGGATCATTACTTCCGCTCCTGGCGCGATCTGGCCACCGTTCCAAAAGTGACGAGTGCGAATGCGAATAACTGGAGTGACTACACGAGCAAAATGGCGGACAACGAGACGGGCGCACGGATGGGGGGCTGGCTACGGGAGGTACTGAAACACGTCGCATTCGCGGAAGATCGAAGCGAACCGACCGCCATGCCATTCGCCTCGGAGATCGATGTCGCCAGATCAACTACCTGGCAAGACAGTATGGCGATGTTTGTCGAGGCGCGTCGAATTGGCGATACGCCTGACACCGCCGGCAAATTGTTGAAGACGTGGAACACGTTCGAATCGGATATTGCGCGCGTTAATCTGAATGCCGCCAACGTCGGGGAACTTAAATGGCCTCAAAGCATGGAATTCAAGGTGTTTCCAACGCACGTTTCTCAAGAGCTGATGGCGTCCGTGATTTACGGGCGTGAGATTGCGGATAAGGAAATTGATCGGCAATTGAGGAAGGGAGCCGGGAATGCGCGTGGATGCCCATTTGCAGGTGAGACTGGCACACCCGGTCGGGAGGATTTCGAGAAATTCATAAGTAACTCGCTTGCGATCAAGAAGCAATTTGAACTTTTCGATAATGGGCTTGCGGGTAGCGAAGCACGACGTGAGTTCTACGCAGCATGCGAAGATTGGAATGACTATTTGTCTTCGAGTGTTCGTCTCGGATTTGGCAAGCCGAATTTGGATGGCCCGGGCACCAAGAACGGACATAATCGCATCGTGCTTGTGTTCGGCGGGAAGAAGTACTGTTGGAATCCGAATACACTCGAACTTCTAGGTCCGCCGTCCGATTCGAACTTGGGTAACAGTATCATCGGTTGCGGTAGATGTGATGACTTGGATTCGATAACAAGAATCGCGAATATGCCTGATCTTGAAGCTGAGGAAAAAGTGATTGACGCAAGAGTCAAAATAACTGATCCGTTGGAAGTGGCCTGCTGGTTTGAATCTGGCAGGGGCTCGATCTCGACCGAGATGATGGTGCGTGGAAAAAGACTAACAATCGATATACCCGTAAAATTTGATGGGAGGCGGCCCCCGAGTAAGAAGATTCGCCGGCGATAGTTTGCCAGTTAGACGTTTCCCGGAATCGGCATGATGCGTCGGTCTTTCTTGACGAAACGGGTATTCTCGCAAAAAAAGTTGAACCGCCCCA
The DNA here is from genome assembly GCA_029259995.1 of Phycisphaerae bacterium. Taxonomy (GTDB): domain Bacteria; phylum Planctomycetota; class Phycisphaerae; order UBA1845; family UTPLA1; genus ECT2AJA-110-A. The sequence continues at coordinate 4,483 of JAJDEC010000316.1, read as the reverse complement.
TATTTTTCCGTAGAGTTTGATCTCGTCGTCGTCATCGCGACTCGTGATCGTCTTCATCCAGAGGCGTTTGGGAGCGATCGGCATGGGCCTTTCGGACATCAAGACCGGCATCTCGTCGTTGTGGCAGAAGCGCAAGTCGAAAACTGCGCCCGATCCCGTCGTGCGCTGGTTCGGCAAGCTTCCGACCTACGGCGATTATTACGAATCGGCGGGGGGCGCCGAATGGGAGAAGGAGTTGCGCGAGTGGTCTTTGCGCGGAAGGGAGCTTTTCCGTGTACGTTCCAAGGCCTTGCTCGGCGACAAGTCGCAGACTGGGAAGATCGTGGATGCCGAGGACGAGGAGGAGACGATCCATCTCACGGGTCGGATCGATGATTGTGACGCCGTGCTTCGCTTACCCAAATCCGGAATGACGGCGTTTGTCACGCTGCGCGACTACGGCGGCGACATGGTTGGGCGACCTTTCCCGCTGATGTTCTACGTTGCGATCCCGACGGAATCCTGGCCGGGGCCGGACTGCGGTATGGTTTCGGGCATGGAGCAAGTGTTCGAGCCGTTGCGCTCACTATGGGGCGAAGTGGCCCAGTTCCTTCGCGGACCCGGTAATTTCGACAGCACATTTCGCGGCCGCAAGATTGACGTCGCGTCAATTGTTGAGAACAAGTCGAACGGCGACTGGACGCGTGGCGCCATGGGGCTTTCCGTCGGCGATTGGTTTGATGCCGCGCGGCATTCCATGAAGACCCGTGAACCTGTCGCCTGGTTCGAGATGATCAGTCGGTGGGGCGAGCAGATTCGGCAACACGACGAAAACGATCACGGATTGTCACTTCGGCTACCATTGGCGGCGCGGACGGACGAGATGATTCAGTTGGCCGGATGGCTCCGTTGGCTGGAGCAGCGAATGGATCTTTCAAAAAGGGCGTGCTCCCTTCTTCTGACGCGCAATGATGTCAGTGCTCCGTCAAAGCTGACGCTTCTTGCGAGGGATATCGAGGTAGACGACTTCCTTCTCATGACGCCGCTGTCGGCGAAGCTTGATTATCTCGACGACATTACCATGGCCGAACCGCATAACGACGTGCCCTCCGAGTCCAAAGGGGGATGGTCTGCCATGCAGACATGGGCGGATTTCGTTGGCGCTTAGTGCCTTGTGCTTGGCATCGATGACGTGCGGGACGACGCGTTTCGCGACGCCACGCGCACGCCAGGAGAACGTGCGGAATTCTTGACTTTGGATATCGCGGACATTAGAGTCGCGCAGTATCCAAGGCGGCCTGCAATCTCAATTTTCCGGGCAGGCCGAAACAAGCGGGCAGGACTTCTACGATGGGTGCGCTGGACGAAGCAACCATCCTTTGTCTTGGATCAGAGCCGATACCTGGGCCTGATCCGGGCGGGGGCGATATCACGGATGATCCCGATCGGGATCTGGTGATTCAGGAATTCAAGAAATACGGTCGAATCGATGCGACTTCGCCGCCGGACTGGGGTGAGATCGAGTTCCGGGCTTCCTTGCTGCTCAAGGAAAAGGCCAAGGATATTGATCTCGCTGTCGCACTGTCAGCCGCACTCTTTCAGCAACATCAATATCGAGGACTTGCAGCGGCGATCGGGCTGATTGGCGGATTGATCGAACATTTCTGGGATGTCATGCATCCGCCGAGACCTCGGCGACGCAAAGGACAGATCGAGGGATTTCTTGAGCTGTTCGTTGAGCGCGGTTGGTTTCGCGAGAATCAGGCAAAGCCGGGCGAGCTCGATGCGATTCGATTGATCGAGGAGCGCGCGCAGCAACTGGAGGCGATTGCCACGGAGCGATTCGGCGCCGTCGAAGAAACGCCACCCAATCTCAAGCGATTCATCAGCGGAATCTCTGAAATTCGGGCGCGGCTCGAACCGGCTTCGACGCCGGCTCCTGCGCCTGCTGCACAACCCAACGCCAGCGCGTCGGCACAGAGTCCGGGGAGTGTTGCGCCATCGGCTTCGTTTGCGGTCGGGGCGCCGGCGGACACGGACAGCGCCATCAAGGCGTTGCGAGACGTGTCGCGAGAATTGTCGACGCTCGATCCAACCAGCGCATTCCCCTACGTGGTGTTTCGTGTACTTCGATGGCGCAATGCCACACTTCCGGACAGCGCTGCAGGTACGACATTGCGTCCGCCCGAAGGAGAGATGGTTCTCAATCTTCGTGAGCAGCGAAAAAAGTCACTTTGGTCACATTTGCTCGATAACGCCGAATCGGCGTTCCGAGTTGAGGATCCCCTCTGGCTGGACCTGCAATGGTATGCATGTGAAGCCATGGCCAATCTGGGATCGGATTACGAACTCGCTCGAGAGCACATCATGGCGCTGACGGGTAGTCTCGTGCGCCGAATCGGTGAGGGCATTTTTGACTTGCGCTTCGAAGGCGGCGAGCCGCTCTGCAGCGGCGAGGCCCGCATGTGGATTGAATCGAAGATCATGCATGCCGCCGGCGGTTCCCCCGGGGGGGGCAATTCGAGCACGGCCGGCAATGGTCGATTCGCCTCCGCGACAAAGGAAGCGAGAGAACTCGCTGGTGGAGGAAAGATTCTCGAGGCCGTCAAACGCCTTCAAAAGGAACTTTCGGAATCGAGTCAGCAGCGGGACAAGCTCCTATGGAAGCTGCAAATCGCGCGACTCTGTTGCGACTGCACTCGTTCCGATGTCGCGGCGCCGTTGCTGGAGGATTGTCGAGATCTGGTCAGGGAACACGGCGTGGATCAGTGGGAGCCCGAGTTGGCAATTGATGTTGCGCGAACGCTTTATCGATGTCGCAAAGGATTGTTGCTGGCGGCGAGCGAGCCGGACCGCGAACTGGCGGACGAGTCTGCTCGTGCATTCGCATGGCTGTGTCAATTGGATCCGGGGGCGGCGCTCAGCGACGGCGGCGCTTGAAAATTACAGATTCGAGGTGACTTGTGCTTTATTTTTCGTTAATATCGACGATCATTCACGCTTGTCATGCGTAAGGGTCGGCCAGGAAAACCGAGGAGCCATCAATGGGTAAGAGCAAAGGTTCCGTGGCGCGAGCGTCGCGAGTGAATATCAAGATTTCGGACGGCCTCAAGGGGGGGGCCGACGCCGAGCTTCCATTTCGAATGCTCGTCATGGGCGACTTTACGATGAAAGCCGACGGACGGCCGATCTACGATCGCGATCCTCTCGACATCAATCAGTCCAACTTTGATTCCGTCATGCAGAAGATGAACGTGTCTTTGGACCTGTCCGTCGAGGATCGAATCAGTGGTGAAGGGGAATTGCCGGCGTCCTTGAGATTCACGAGTATCAAGGATTTTCGTCCGGAGCAGATCGCCCAGCAGGTGCCGCAACTGCGGAATCTGGTGGAACTGCGAAATGCGTTGAAAGCATTGCGCCCGTACGCCGGCGACAAGGCCAAACAAAAAGAACTGATGAGCCTGATCAAGGATCCGCAATTGCGCGATCAGATCATGGCTGCGATCTCGTCTCCGCAGGACGCGGGTGCAAGCCCGGCGGGCGAGGCGGAAGCGACCGGCGATTCAGACAGTGGTCCCGAAGCGCCAACTGAGTGATTTGGACGCCTGCAGGTGAATTGGAAGCAGGCTCGACCTTGAATGCATGACTTGGAGATTTGTACGCCATGGCAGAACAACCGCAACAGGCCGCATCCCCAACGACGGCTGATGGCGAAGACAAGATCGAATCCCTGATTTCCCTCTGGGACATCGAGGCCGATTACAAGAGTCTTTATCGTCGCGGCATCGAAGAATTGGTTCGTCGCGGGGCCGGGATCGCCGACAAGGGGATGACGATCAATAAGGCGGCGGTCGACGAATTCATCTGTGCGATCGATCAGCAAATCAGTTCTCAAGTCAATGCGATCCTGCATCATTCGGATTTTCAGAAACTTGAGTCGACGTGGCGTGGCCTTCGATATCTGGTCGACAACACGGAATTTCGCGCCGGCATCAAGATTGAGGTCCTCAACGCGACGAAGGAAGACCTGTTGGAGGACTTTCAAGACAGTCCCGACTGGCAGAAATCGGGACTCTTCAATCGCGTCTATCGTGATCAATACAACACGTTCGGCGGAAAGCCCTACAGCGTCATGGTCGGCGCCTACGACTTCGACTATCGCGCTCCGGAAGTCGAGTTGCTTTCCGAGATTTCGCGTGTTTCCGCCGTCGCCAAGTGCCCGTTCATTGCGGCCGCGTCTCCCAAGATGTTCGGCAAGGAGCACGATGACTTTGACGGCCTGCCCGTGATGAAAGAGATGTACGAGGTATTTGATCAGCCTCAGTACACCAAGTGGAATGCGTTTCGAGCGACGGATGATGCGCGCTACATCGGCCTGACGATGCCGCGATTCCTGTTACGCAAGCCCTACACGATTGAAGACAAGGCGGTTAAGGAATTCACTTTTGAAGAAGACGTCCGAAAGGAATCGCACGATCGATATCTTTGGGGCAATGCGGCCTAT
>JAJDEC010000315.1 GCA_029259995.1 Phycisphaerae bacterium | reverse complement strand
AAGGTGCTCGATTTCGGGCTTGCCAGACAGACCATCAGCCCGGCTGAGTCGCTTGTTTCCGTGACCGGCCAGGTGATGGGTACGCTGCCGTACATGAGTCCCGAGCAGGTGAGAGGCAATCCTGACGAAATCGACACGCGGACCGATGTCTATTCACTCGGCGTCATGTTGTATGAACTTTTGACGGGCGAGTATCCGTACGCCGTCGTCGGTGAAATGGCGGATGTGCTAAAGAACATTACTGAAGCTCAACCGACGCCACCCTCCAGACAATGGACAAGCAAATCGGGAATCAAGAGCGGCACCGCCAGAAGATCGCGCTCCCGCAGCTGCCCGATTGATGACGAAATACAGACCATCATCCTGCGAAGTCTCGCCAAGGAGCGCGAACGCCGATACCAAAGCGCTGGCGATCTGGCGCGTGACATCGAGTGCTATCTGAATGGACACGCGATTGACGCAAAACGCGACAGCGCTCTTTACGTGCTTCGAAAACTGGCGGCCAGGCATAAGATCGAATCGGCAGCGATAATCGCTGTCGTCGCGATGGCAGTTTCATTCGGCATCGTTTATTTCTACCTCTACAACGACCTCAAGACGGCGCAAGCCGCCGAGCGGCTCAGCGGCCAGGCGGCGCTGAAGGCATCCCGCGACACTGATCTCGCGGTTGACGCCTTTACGCTGCCGGCGATTCGCGAAATGCAATTCGGCTGGTTTCTGCTCGCTCTGGAAGAGGGTCGATTGGATCGCGCCGCTGAGATTCGCGATCGCATCAGCGAAAATCACCCCGAACAGATGGCGATGGCGTTTCTTCTTGATGAGAACATCACGCCGGTTGCATTTCTGGCAAAGCTGCCCGAGAAGCAGGACACGCTCGGTTATTTTGCCATTGGCGTGAGGCATCTCCGCGCGGCGCGCACATCGGAGGCGCGAGAAGCGTTTGATCTCGCATTGGCCGGAAAACGCAGAAGCGCCTGGTTGCGATCGGAGGCCGCCACGTACATCGCGTCGATTGACAAGCGCGGGGAGAACGAGGAGGGCAATCCGTGATATTCCACGTGATACATCCTCGTGTCTCCCAGTCAGTTGCGGCTGGAGAATCCCACCCAATGCGACGCCGCGCCGCATTCACGTTGATCGAGTTGCTTGTCGTGATCGCCATTATCTCTCTATTGCTGGCCATTCTGCTGCCTACGCTCAGTCGGGCCCGGCAGATATCGAACCGGACGGCATGTCTGTCGAATCTGCGACAACTTGCAGTTGCATGGGAATACTACCTTGAAGATTCTGAAGGTCGATTCCTGAAGGGTGTCAACACAAATATTAATTACGGTGGAATGCAGGGCGCCGGCGCGCAGGCATGGGGCGCCGACCCGGCGAGTCCGATCGACAAGCCGCTGAATCAGTATATGCAAGTCGATCCAATCGCCAGCAGTGGTTGCGATGTTTATCAATGTCCTGCAGATGCAGGGTCAGACCAGGTGCGCCCGACGCATTTCCAGTTCTACGGAACAAGCTACGAGATGAACACGATGGTCGTCGGACCTACGACGCTGCAGTTTCCACCGTTTGACCCGTGCGCGCCGGTTCTCGTCAAAGTCAATCAACGTTTGGCGAACCAAGCACTGTCAGCCGAGATGTCGGAGACTTCGAAGCTGATCCTGATGGGCGACTTCGGCTGGATCAGTGCCTTAACGTTCTGGGACACGCAGAAGATCGAGTGGCACAAGCAGTCCTGTTCACACAACCTGGCGTTCATGGATGGTCACGCCAAGTTCACGCGGCTCAAGGAGGGGTTGAATACGACGGACGAATATACGCGGATTCCGTTCCAGGATCTGCAAAGCGAGGTCGTTGCCTGCCAGCAGGAGGTGGCGTGTCCTTGAGTTCGAAATGGACGACGTAAGTTGAGAGGTGGAGTGTGACGCGAGCAATTATCACTAAATTGGTATGCGAACTTGTGATCGTTCTGGCTACAGCAACGATCGCTCACGCGGAGGTTCGTTACGTTGATGCATCCGCAAGCGGCGCTATTGATGGGACGAGTTGGGCGGATGCATTCGCGCATTTACAAGATGCGCTGGCTGTCGCGCAGGATGGGGACGAAGTATGGGTGGCGGCCGGCACCTATAAGGCGGACCAGGGGGCCGCTCAAACGCCCGGTGATCGAAATGCGACTTTCACGATGATCAATGGCGTCGCGATCTATGGCGGATTCGCCGGTGGCGAAATCGACTTGGCTCAACGAGATCCCGTGACGAACGCTACGATTCTCAGCGGGGATCTTCTCGGCGATGACATTGCCGAACTTGGCGCCGGGCTGGCGTGTTACAGCACCGAAAACGTGACCGCCACATCGGGATGCGAAGCATTGTTCGACGTGGAACCTCCAGGAGGAGACGGCGATGTCGACAGTGCGGATCTGAACATTGATGACAATACGCTTCGCATTGTGACCGGCACGGGAACCGATTCAACCGCGATTCTCGACGGCTTTCACGTCACGGCGGGCAACGCGGATGTTTTTGGTGTGACCCAGTCAGGCGGCGGCATAACACTTGGAGGCATATCCGCCGCGCAGATCCGTAACTGCGTCATCCGGCAGAATCACTCAGTGCGATTCGGTGCCGGTATCGTGAGCAACGGCCCGGTCTCTCTGATCAACTGTAGAATCGAAGAGAATCGGACTGGCGAAAAAGGGGGGGGCTGGAGTTCATCTGGGGGCGCACCCCTGGCCCAGGGATGCACGTTTGAACGCAATGTCGTCAATGACACCATTGGTTTTCTCGGATGGGGTGGCGCATTCTTTAGCAATAGCAGTGACGGAACACGACTTAGTAATTGCGTGTTCAAAGACAACTACGCAAACAACCCTGGCGGCGCGCTTCATCTCCGCGGGGGTGTTCCGATCGTCGAGAATTGTCATTTCGAGCGGAATCTGAGCTCCCAGTCGGGAGGTGCGATTTCGCTCGTGAATGAGTGCGATGCGCAGATCTTCGGATGCACCTTTATCGAGAACGATGTGAGTCAGGCGGGCGGTGGGATTCAGGTGACCGAAGGTCGCCCAGTGATTCAGTCATGCACATTTGAACGAAACACGTGTGGAGGAGGTGGCGGCGCCGTTTCCACAGGAGTGCAGCAGGGGGATGTCGAGGTTGCGATAATCAACTGTGCGTTTGTCGAGAACTCAAAGAGAAACACCTTTAGCGGCGGAGGCGCCATCCTGTTTCAAGGTCCCCTGACGCACACGGTGCAGGGTTGTCGCTTTACAAGAAACTCCGCGCCGGGAGATGGTGGCGCCATCTTTGTCGAAGACTTGTTCGGAAACACCACTGTTCTTGTGGCCAACAGCAGATTCGAGGGGAATGTCGCCAGTACCGAAAGTAGTTCGGGCAACGGCGGGGCGATCTACAACGAAGGAAACCTCTCGTGCGTGAATTCAATTTTCATTGGCAATACCGCGCTGGGCGTCGGCCATCCGAATAGCTCAAGCGGCGGTGCAGTCGCGACGGAAGCATTGGGCGGTCAGTTCATCAACTGCACATTTGTTAGGAATGAGGCGAAGGAAACTGGAGGCGGTGGTGCGATTTCGGCGGGAGGCGCCGATCCGATCGGATCAAACTGCATCTTTTGGGATAATCGCGCGGATGGTGTGCTAGATCATATTCGAGGTGGAAACCTCGGGCTTGACGCGATTAGCTACTCGATCATTCAAGACGATGATCCGAACGACGCCTCGATACCCTTTGACGGTGCGGCCAACAACAATCTCGATGACGATCCGCTCTTCGATCGCCTACCCGATCCTGGTGTCGATGGTCTTTGGGATGGAGTGAATGACGATTATGGCGATCTGCATGTTGCGAGCCTCTCGCCCGCTCTCGATGCCGGCGACAACGACGCCATGATTGCCGACTCGACGGACGTCGACTGCGATGGGAATGTTTTTGAAACAACGCCGTTCGATCACGACGGCAATCCGCGCTTTGTTGACGATCCAGTCGTGGACAGCGGCAACGGGATTGCGCCGATTATTGATATGGGTGCCTACGAAAGCGGGCCGCTCGATGGGCTCCGAATATTCGTTGATATCGATGCAACTGGAGCAAACGACGGATCGAGCTGGCAAGACGCTTTCAGCGATTTACAAGACGCCCTGGATGCCGCGGTTGGTACGAGTTGCGGCTCCATTGAGATTTGGATCGCCGAAGGCGTTTACAAGCCCGATCGGCAAAGCGGCAATCGTGATGCTTCGTTCCAGCTTCTTGACAACGTCGGCGTTTTCGCCGGATTCGAAGGCAGTGAGACTGTGTTCGAGCAGCGCGATCCGTCAACAAACGTCACGGTATTGAGCGGTGACCTGAACGATGACGATAGCGCTGGAACGAATATCACGGACAACAGCTTTCACGTCGTTACGGGAACAGGAACTTCCGGCACGGCCATGCTCGATGGCGTAACGATCAGCGGCGGCAACGCGGCAACGCCCACATCCGGCGCAGGTGTCATTACGCTCGGCGGCGGCCCCAGAATCCGCAATTGCGTTCTCACGGACAACTCGGGGGCTTGCGCGACTGCATTCAATAGCCGCGGCGGCATTGTGGATCTAGACGGCGTCACGATTATTGGAAATCACCCCTCGTCCGAAGGCGCCATCGGGATTTCGCAGAGCTGGGTGACGATGGCAGGAGACGTGTCAATTTCGGACAGTCGTTTCGATGTCTTCGGAAGTGATTTCTCGGGGCCGGGAGCGATCCGCTTGGGACCGACTTCGTTGCTGAAGATCAAGAACGTGTCAGCCTGCGATTCCGAGCTGATCGTTCGCGCGCTCGGCACGTTGGGGGCGACATCAGTCTATACAACAGTCGATCTGCCGGAATGGGGGATGTCGGCGGCCTCAATGAGCGACGTATATGTGCTGGGGGCTGAATCTCGATGGGTCATCGCGCCAAGCTGGGCGCCGGCTGCGACGTTGAATTGGTCGGGCAACGTTCTTGCTTCAGACCTCAGTGTTGGTGGTCTTGCAGAAGCCGAGTTCCTCGGTGAAGGGACACTGACCATCACGGGACAGTTGTATGACGGCCCAAATCAGGGTACGGCCAATTTGATGCATGACGGCGTCCTCTTGACGGCTGAAGTGGGAACTTTTCACGTCAAGGAGACAGTCGTAGACTCCAATCTGCTCGAGTTCGTCGATGCCCCAGAGTTAACGCCGATCGGTGGATTCCTGGTCGAGAACGAACTTGATTTCATTCTGACCGGGCGACAGTCGCTTTCGCTCGAATTCAGTTCCGCACAGCAGGACGGCGGCGAACTGACCAACTTCAACGTCGCGTCGACCATCATGCTGCCTGGTTCCTCGCAGTTTGATATGACGCCGGTCAATCCACCGCAGGGCGCCACGATCCTGCGCAGCCGAATCATCGGCACTGGTGAAATCGAAATCGATCCCGGAGCCAGTCTGATCCTCGCGGATGCAGGCGAGCTGAATCTCAGCGGTCAAGCCGATCCCGTTTGCGACGGCCAGGACACGCCAGGTACGACAGTGAGTGGCGGAACCGCGACGGTTAATGGTTCATTGATCGTCCAGGACAATGCGAAGGTTCAGAATACCAACGTGGAAGTCAAAGGCCTGTGTTTCGAAAACGACAACACCATAGTTCACAATGATATTCGCCTTCTCCAAACAGATACCGGATTCGGTGGGGAGTTCTTTGTCGCCGGCAATGCCGTTCTGAGTTGCAACAACATCGTGTCAGAGGGAGATCGTTACCTGGATCTTGATCCCGATCCTGTCGACGGTGAAACACCCACTTTCATCAACAACGCGATCACCGTCATCATCAGGCTGGGCATCAACAGCGCCCAAGGCGAATTGCTTGAATTGAGGGCAGAAGATCACGATTTTGGCCTGGGCAGCGGCGACTCCGGACACTATCAAGTCGCTGCCAGCGCGGGATACGATGACACATGGGTGCTTGAGCGCCTCGAAATCGAGCCGGGGGCCAAGCTGACATTGACAAATCGACAGGGTTTTGTCTTCCAGGATCCGGGCATCACAACGCCTGAAACGCTCTACGTCAAAGATCTGGTGTTGGGCGACAATGCCGTGCTTAATCTCGGCTTGCAGCGTATCTACTACCAGACACTGACCCTTGGCGTCGATGCGGAAATCATCAGCACGCCGCTGCTGGGTTTCTCGCTAGTCGTCATCGGAATGGAAGACCAGACTGAATTTGACGTTCGCGTGCGTAAGCGAATCACGGATCCAGGCGACACCCAGCCGAATCCGCCAGGCTTGCCGAAGCGTGGAGCGATTTCGCGCGTCGATGATCCGACTTTTGGTGGGATCATGGAGATGAAGACGCGCGCCGATGGGGACTTTGATACGGCGAGTTCAGTCGCCGCCCACGGCGCATTTGCTCGGGCCGCAGAAGACGAGATTCTTGTCACATTTGATTATCTCTTTTGCGGCAATCCAGATGATGAGCTCATCGTCTATTTGAGCGACAGCCCCTTCGCGAGCACCAATCTTGTTGAGATCGCACGTGTTCAACCGTCGGCCGCTGGTCGGGCCGGGGCGATCGGCAGCGGCGAGTTCGCCAGGTTCCTTGGCACATTCCCGAAAGGGAGTCTGAACTTCACGCGCGGCACCTATGTCGAGTTGGAGCTTCGTGGCGACGACGCGTGTATCAAGATCGACGATTGGGATCCCGATATCCGATGTACAGAGGTCTGTCTCGATCTGAGCGGTGACCGAGGGCTCTCAAATAAGGATTTTCTCTATCTTCTCTCAGAGTATGGACAGGAACCAGGCTTCAGCGAATGGTGCCTCGACAATCAGGAGCTCAGTGCAGATCAGTACGTGGAGATGACAGACCTCCTCGCATGGGATACGTTTCTAAATAATCCGCCGGCCGGGACCAGTTGCGGACTGAATGTGCCGCCTTCGAGCGGAACGGGGGCCGCGCCGAATCTTCCGGCGGATCAAATCATCGTAGCAGGCAAACCCAATGGTGCGGGATCGCAAGAAGACTTCCTTTACGCCATAAACATCGCGGGGCAAGGTATCGGCGCAGCCGCGCGACCGGCCAGCGAGCCGGCGGCTAGCGGCTATCGAGCCAACACGCGGCTTGCCAGGGACGCAAACGGCGAAATCTATCAGATTCATGCAACGCAGGGCCTTGTTCGATTGAACAACGCCCAAGTCGCGGTGCCACCGACAAGTGTGATTTGCGCGGGGGGATCAACTCCGAATTGCGAGGACAACGACGAAGTCGTCATCGGTGTGGTTCCGCTCAATGACGGGATGGGAGGGTTCAAGGGAATACCCCTGTTGGATGTCGAGTTCGACTTATCGAATCCTGACATCGTCTTCGTCGCCCCAGTGCTGATCATCCCTGGCAATGGCAGCTGCCCCTACAAGGCCGCCGCGAGGCTCATGCTCAATCCGCAACCCGACGGCAGCTTCGCGCCGCCGACCCTCTTGACGATTTACGGCGAGAATCCCGCTGCCAACTCCAGCGTCTCCGGCGGTTGTTTCCTCGTCCCTGATCCTGACAAGGGGCGCGTCCGCGAAATCGAAATCGACGGTCAAGGCAATGTGTACGTGCTCAGCGCCCAGGCGATTAACGCCAATGATTGGCTATTAATCTTTGACGACACGAGCGGGGCCGAGCGGGTCGCCGTCGGCCTTCACGCCTTGTCACCGCAGATTCTGAATCCAACGGCGATGGACATCACGGCGAATGGTTCGAAGTTGTATCTTGCCTCGGCGACGAATGAACAAGACGCATCAAGCGTTCAGGTCCTGCGATACTCAGTCGACTCACTGACGCCAGCTATTGCGCATGATGGGACTTTTGACATCAACGGAATGCGCCATGTCGTTTCGATTCTTGAGGAGCCGTCTTCTGGCGATGTGTTCGGGGTCGGATTCATCGCACCGGTCTTCAGCGATGTGGATACTTTTGACGACAGCGACGCGATTTTCACAACTCCGGTTCTTGCGCCGCTGGCTGCTATCCCGGGCCCCGTCACGGCTACGCCGATTGCCGCGGGAAGTCTGACGTTGCCCATTTCAGCAGTCTTTAGCGAGATCGCCATCTGTCCAAAGGGCGACTTGAACGACGATGGGTCCATTACTCTGGCGGACATTGCGCCGTTCGTAGCGGTTGTCCTGGATCCAACGACCGCAGACGAACTACAGGCGTGTACAGCGGATATCAACGATGATGGGCAGATTGATGGACTCGACCTTCAGGGGCTCGTGACCAGGGTCGCGATTCCTTGATCCAGGCCTGCGGCTCAAGGTGAGAACTCGGAATGCAATCGTGCGACAGATTGGAGCAGCTCAAACATCCCGAGCTGCAATGTCCGGCGTGTAAATACCTGATTCATGATCCTGAGGCGTCGCGATGCCCGGAGTGCGGCCTGGCAATTGACGCCGCTGAGTTGGAGGTAACGCAATCGCTGTCGCTCGCATGGGAGCGAGAAATCTCTCACAGCCGAGGTCGACTGACGCTCGCCCTCCGAACGATCATTACGGTTTGGCTGCGACCTTGGCTACCCTTTCGAAATCGATCATTGTCTGATGGGTTCCGGGATCCTGTTGGGTTCATTCTATTCGGGCTCGTCGTGTCTTTCGGCCTGGCCCAAGTGGGCTTTCTCTTGTGGCAATTGGCCGAGTTTGCGCGTCTTTGCCGTTTCTACTCACCGAGGCAGGCATTTGAACTCACAACGCTTGGCGGGCTCGATTGGTGGCTCTTTCTCATTCGCACCTTTTTTTCCAACCTCGCCTCAGCCTTTATCGGAATAGTGTTCGTCTTGGTAGTCATTCGATTACGCCTCAGACGACGCGGCATTGTCATGGACATTGCCACGCAGGTCGCTCTCATGACGCCGAGTATCGGCTTGACGGCGATGCACCAGCCGGTCGCCGGCGTCGCGTTCATCATGTGCCTGATTCTGGATGTCCGGTACGATTTCTTGTCGGTCGTGGGATTCCTCGTGATCGGGCATCTGCTTTTTTCAATATGGCGATGTGCGATGATTCATACGAATCAGTCGAAATGGACGTCTGCTTACCTGGTCGTGATCGGTGCCATCGCGATGTTTGTAGCCCGCATGTTCACTACGACGGGGTTGGATGTAGTGGGAGGCGCATGAATTCCCATTCTGGCAGCCACAGCTGGTGTGGTGCGTCGGGTTCGACTTGGTGCCGCCTCGTGCGACGGAACAAATGGCAACGGCCCCGTCCATGAGTTCATCCATCCCGGCCGAGGGTCGGTATCCGGTCTACCGCTTCGAACGAGATATGGCATGCATACACGACGCTGATTCGGCTTCTCGATGGAACGCCTGCCTACATCCATGCCGTCATCGACAACTTCTCACGCCGCATCCTCGCATGGTCAGTGTTCGCACCGATTGATCCAAGCACCACGGCCGAGCTCCTGCTGCTCGCTGCGAGTCGATTGGTTGACGCGAAGCCGGCGATCGTCGTTGATAGTGCCGTCAACAAGCTGGTGGTCTCCGGCATTCTCAAACGACTGCTCGCCATGTCCAACATCTCATTCTCCAACTCGCTCATCGAACTGTGGTGGCGAGCGCTCAAACACCAGTGGCTGTTCTTGAGTTCGCTCGAATCGGTCACCAGGATTGAGATGGTGGTCGCGTTCTATGTGGATGAGCACAACACGCGTCTACCTCCCTCCGCGTTCCGCGGTCAGGCCACAGACAAGATTTGCTTCGGGAACGGGGACCGCATCCCCGCAAAGCTCGAGGCAGCCAAGAACGTTGCACGCCAATACCGTATGCAACAGAACCGCGAAACAGGATGCCACTCGTGCCGGCCACTCCAATCAATCGCCAGTTAACGACCAACGCCATTCGCGGAGCACAGCTATCGTAACCAAATGAGGGCAAATCAGAGAGAATCGGGGGGGGCACATTCTCAGGAAGCCGTGTAATCGCAAACTGTGTCTACTCGAATTCCGTCCCTTATCAATGTCGAGCTCGGCAATACAAGCGCGTTCCTTGGCCCGGCCCGCAGGCGACCAGAGTGGCAAGACCTCGCGCATGAAAGTTCAGAATGTCATGCCGTACATCACGGAAAGAGAACCCTGCCTCCCCGTGCCCTGGGCCTGCGGGCAGGCCTTCGCCCCTTCAATGAACGCCCCCCGATACGAAGCGGATGACCGGCTCCCGCAAGATTTCATGATACCCGTGTCCATGCTCGAATAATGCCGCGCTAGCTGAATCGGATGCCGCCATCGTGGCGGCTGACGGATGATCCCGGATCGGCACGGTCCAGAGCAGAGGGAGCTTCAAAATGCAATGTCAAAACACAACAAGACCCATTGGCGGCTTGCCTCAACCGCCGCCGGAGGCGCGACAACCGAGGAAGCGCCTCGCCGTCGCGACTGCCGCGCTTTGCTGGGCCGCTTGCACCTTACCCGCGCACGGGCTGAGCATCGGTCCGGCCAACTGGAATGGGCTAGGCGTTATCACTCACGAGTTTGAGGGTGAATTCACGTCAGGGACCCTCACCTTCCGCATACACAATTACTTCGGGGGGAACGTGAGGGTCCGGCTCCAGCCGCTGACACGGCAGGGCATTCCGGGAAGTAGCGCAGTGCGCGATCTGATGCTCGTCATGGATGGAGAGGTGAGCCTGGTGACTTACCCCTTGACGCCCCCAATCGCGCTCAGCAGAATTCTGAACGGCTTTGGACCGGGAGAGGCGGAGGCCGGCGTGATCGGTAACCTTCCGTCGCCCTTCGAATACGGCTTGCTTGACGGGCACCTCGATTTCAAAGTGTCCGCCCCGGATAATCGGGTCGGGAGGCAACGCTTCCGATTGACCGTTTCGAACATGCCACTGCCGACTGAAGGGGTTCGATTCGACGACGGTCAGGACACCCTCGTCTTCGACGAACTTTGCGCCAGCGACTTCAGTACGATCTGGGTTCCGATCAGCAACACGAGCGACGAGACGATCGCGCTTGAGTACTTCATCATCGGGAATAACGCCGATGAGTTCGAGTTGCGCAACCCGCCGAGTGGAATAGTGGGCGGAACGACGCGCGACATCAGAGTCAGGTTCCGGCCCCAGTCCGCCGGTTTCAAACAGGCAAGCCTCGTCATTCACACGAGCGATCCGCTCAACCCGGAAATGACACTGGACCTCCTCGGCACAGCCACTGCATCCTCTCCTTCAATGCGCATCTTCGGTGGCGGTGACTTGGAATTCGAGGATGGCGATACGATCGATCTCGGGACATTGGATGTCGGCGACACGAACGGGCGACCGGTAAGCGTTCATGCCAAGTGCGCCGCCGTGACGGTCACACCCCATTTGACCGGTGACCCGGATTTTCAGATGGATGACGGCGGATCCTTCATCGTGGAACCTAACTCAATCGGTGCCATTTGGGTCATGTTCACGCCGATCGAGGCTGGTGAGCGCCAAGCCACGCTAACGCTGGATACCAACGCCGGAGACGTCACGTTGCACTTTGTGGGGAACGCCGTTGGCAC
>JAJDEC010000314.1 GCA_029259995.1 Phycisphaerae bacterium | reverse complement strand
ATTTCGATGCGAACGCCGATGCCGTTCGGTCGAATCCGGCAGTCGATTCGCCCGTCGGTTCCGCAGGCATGCGCTGCATTGAGCATGATGTTCATCAGGACCTGCTGAATCTGCGCTTCGTCGGCATCGACTTCGATGTGGCCCGGCAGGAGATCGAGCCGGACGTCGATCGATTGGAAAGCGGACTCCTGTTGAAGGATGATCATGACGCGCCGCAATAATCCGTTGAGATCGAGCTGGCTCCGCATCGGCGGCTTGGGTCGTGCATAGACCAGCAGGTCCTCGACAGCGGCGTCGAGCCGGTCGATTTGCAGCAGGGCCTCGTCGATGATTTCACGATGTGGATGGTATTCGTCCAGTGAAGCGCGAATAACCTGGATTGCGCCGCTGATTCCGGCCAGCGGATTTTTGACTTCATGGGCGATGGCTGCCGCAAGTTCGCCGATGAGGGCGAGATGGCGCGATTCGCCCAGCCGAAGATTGTAGCGATCCTGTTCCGATTGCTGAACCTGCTCGACGAGCATGTCGCTGTAGGCAAGGTTCATGACCGCCAATTCCAGAACGAGCAGCTTCTCCAAGGCGGCTCGATCGTCTTCCGAAGTCGAGGGAACCACGTCCTCGAACTCGCGAAAGATTGATCTGCGAATCAGATGCATTCCCGTGAACATGTTGTCCTGCGGCAGGGCGACGCGCACATGGGTGCGGCCGATTGAGAGGCTGCGCCGAAAGTGCGATTCGTCATAGTCGCCGGAGAACAGGTCCGCAATCCAATCGCCGAGTCCCTGGCGAATTCGTGCCGTTCGATCCGGCGTCGCCGTCAGCAGGACGTGCCCCGTCGGATCAGCCGAGATGATGGCGAGAAACTGACTGACGATCGAGGGAATGCGGGGCCGCATGCGATCGGCGAGTCCGGCGGCACGTCTGGCGTCGTCGGCGGAGAATCGAACCAGGCGTTTCATTCGATTAAGCGTGTCGCTTTGCACGTCTACATTCTAGCGGGTGTCGGTCGACTTGCGTTCCTCGTCATAGGCGCGAACCTCTGTAAGGCTGCGAATCTCCGGTTTCGCCAACGGAGTCAGTGACGAATCCGGCCCTCTCTCAGGCGCCCCTCGGACCATTTTCTGACGACCGCGTTGGGCTGCCGCGGCGTGGAACGCTCGAAGCGGCCACGAAGTCCGTGTACACTCACTTCGAAATCGACGCCTCAAGAACAAACGTGTCGAAGGTTCCACCATGAATGGTGATGGCAAGCTGGAATTGAAGGGAATCCTGATGAAGTATCCTATGGTCTGGTTGGCAATTCTGGCGAGCGGCATTGGCGGCAATGCGCACGCCCAGGATGTGAGGCATGAGAAATATCAACTTGAGAACGGAATGACCGTGATCCTGCATGAGGATCACAGCCTGCCCGTTGCATGCATCAATCTGTGGTACTACGTCGGTTCGAAAGATGAAGCCGCGGGGCGATCGGGATTTGCCCACCTGTTTGAGCACTTGATGTTCATGGGAACAGATCGTGTGCCCGAAGGTGCGTTCGACACGATCATGGAGTCGGGCGGCGGTTGGAACAACGCCACGACATCGTCGGATCGAACCAACTACTTCTCATTCGGGCCGAGCAATCTGCTGCCGACACTGCTCTGGCTGGATGCGGATCGGCTTGAGGCATTGGGCGACGCCATGACACAGGAGAAGCTCGACAAACAGCGCGCCGTTGTCCGAAATGAGCGGCGTCAAACGAGTGAGATGCGTCCCTACGGCCGGGCGGATTTGAAAGTGAGCGAGCTCATGTTTCCGCCGGGTCATCCGTACCATATCGAAGTCATCGGTTCGCACGAAGACCTGCAGGCGGCCACATTGCAGGACGTGAGGGACTTCTTCGCCGCGTACTACGTGCCGAACAACGCGTCGCTCGTCGTGGCGGGGGACTTTGAGCCGTCTGAAATCAAGCCGTTGGTGGCGAAGCTGTTTGGAACGCTTCAGCGCGACGCCGATCCCGTGCATCGTGACGTTGGGCCCGTCAAGCTGACGGAAGTCAAGCGGGTGATCTACACAGACAACGTGCAGTTTGCCCGATTGTCCCTGGTCTACCACAGCCCGGCGATGTTCAAGCCGGGCGACGCGGAAATGGATCTTGCCGCCGAAGTGCTGAGCTCGGGAAAGTCGAGCCGGCTCTACAAGCGGCTCGTGTATGAAGAGAAGCTGGCCACGGACGTGTCGGCCTACCAGGATTCCTCGATGCTGGGATCGCTGTTTCACATCGACATCACGGCACAGCAAGGCCAGTCGCTGGACGAAATCGAGCGCGTCGCAGACGAGATCCTCCGCGAGTTCCTCGAAGGAGGGTTGACGTCCGAGGAATTGGAGCGACACAAGGCATCCAGCGAATATGCGATGCTCAATGGTCTGCAGTCGATCCTGGGGAAGGCGGATCGATTGAATCGATACAACTTCTACTATGGTGAACCGAATTCCTTCAAGCGAGATCTGGAACGCTATCGCACAGCTACGACGGCCACTGTCAAGCAATGGTCGCAACAGGTCCTCACGCCGAACGCGCGCCTGATCATGCGTGTCCTGCCAGAGTCGCAGGCGCAAGCGTTGGAAGGGCGGAATGAGCCGCCGGCGCTGAGCGCCGCGGGCAAATTTGCACCCGAGGCTCCCGTCACATTCACCTTGTCGAATGGAATTGAAGTCCGGCATTGGCAGAGAAGTGAACTGCCGCTCGTGGAGGTTTCGCTCTTTCTTCGCGGCGGCGCAGCGAATCTGGATAACGCGTCTCCCGGGCTGGCGTACCTGACGGCGGACATGCTGGACGAGGGCGCAGGAAATCTGGATGCCCTGGGTTTTTCTGACGCGATCGATCTGCTCGGCGCCCAGTTCAATGCGCGGGCATCGCGCGAGTCGACGACCGTGAATCTCTCGGTCATGAAGCACCAATTCGACAAGGCCATGTCGCTGTTTGCCGACGCAATTCTTCGGCCACGGCTCGACGCAACGGATTGGGAGCGAGTGAAGGCTCTGCATGTACAGGCATTGAAGCAGGCCGAGGATCAGCCGTCGGACGTCGCTTCGCGCGTCGGCATGCAGCAATTCTTCGGAGAAGATCATCCGTACGGCCGGCCCGTTCGCGGTACTGTCGAGTCTGCCGAAGCGATGGCGCTGGATGCGGTCAAGTCGTGTCACAGGGATTTATTCGTTCCGGAGCATGCAACGATTTTCATGGCCGGCGATCTGACGAAAGACGAGGCTGTTGCGACGATGGAGAAACATTTTGGCGGTTGGAAGACGCCGGCCGGTCATGGAGCGGTTCGCACCGTCGCCGCGAAGGCGCCGGCAAACAAATCGATGCGTGTTGTTGTCGTCCACAAGCCCGATTCAGTGCAGACCGTCGTGCAATTCTACATGCCGGGGCCGACCTATTCCGACCTGCGGCGCGTGTCGTTCGAATTATTGAATACGATACTTGGCGGGAGCTTCACGAGCCGGCTCAATCAGAACTTGCGAGAACGAAACGGCTACACCTACGGGGCTCGATCGCGATTCGACATGTCGCCGTCTGTCGGGTACCTGGTTGCTTCGTCGAATGTGCAGGCGGAGGTCACAGGGCCCGCGCTCAGGGAGTTTCTGACGGAATTCGCGAAGTTTCGCGCGGGCGACATTTCGGAAGAAGAAACGCGGAAGTCGCGCGAGACGAATCGCATGTCCACGATTCAGTCTTTTCAAGGACTGGACGGCATCATCGAGACGGCCGAGGAACGTGAACTGAATGCGTTGCCATTCTCGTCATTGGGTGATGATCTGATGGCGATGAACGCAGTTTCGCGGAACGGCTTGAATGCCCTGGCGAAAGAGGCGCTTCCGCTCGACGCGGCGCTGCTCGTGCTGGTTGGCGACAAGGCCATCATCATGAAACAGCTTGAAGGTCTGGGCCTGCCGTCCCCGACAGAATTGACTGTGCGCGGAGAACCCGTCGAGGCCCATTCGGAATAGGCCGTCGGTCTTCGATTGTTCAGGTCGGCTGGGATTCGAACGAAATCCCAGCTTCCATCGTCGAAGGGCGGCGTACTTGCAGTGTTCCAGTGTTCACAGCGAGCGTGCGCTCACGACGACACTGTGCAGGGAATTGCTCGAATCAAGATATCCGCAGAGTTTGGTGCTCATGCTAGGCGGAGCATATCGCTGAAGGGTTTTATCTTGATTCGTCGTCCGTGTTCGCTTTGGGTTTCGAATCCCAGATACGAATTGTCTTGTCTCCGGAGCCGCTGATCATTCGAAGGCCGGTCGGATCGAAGGCGATGCTCCAGATGTACTCCGTATGCCCACTCAGGGAAATCAAGGGCCTGAGCGAACCAGCGTCCCAGATGCGAATCTGTTCATCACGGCCGCACGTCATGATTCGCTTGCCGTCCGGTGAGTATTTTGCGTCGAAGACGTCGCCGACGTGCGCCTCGAGTTCGGCGAGCCATTCGCCCGTTTGCGCATCCCAGACGGTGATGACGTCGCCGTTGGGCAGGTCGGGCGAACTGCGGCTGATGCTGATGATTCGCCGGCCGTCCGGACTCCAGTTGCCGAGCATGGCATTCTCGACGAGCCGATGGATGACGGAACCGTCTGAAAGATTGACGATTTCCAACGCCTGTTCATCCCCGGAAAGCAGAAGAACTCGTTGCCGTCCGGGAGCGACCAGTGGCGAATACGCCTGCCGGATTGTTGCAAACGGCAATTCGACGATGTCGTTGGATTCGTATTTCCAGAACCGAGCAGTCTCTGCCGGGGAGCCGGGAAGCCAGACAATTGCGTCGTCGTCGAGGAACGCGGGCGCCATTCCAGGGCGCTGCCGCTGCGATTCAACGCGGTATTGCGTTCCCGTTTGCAGGTCGTCAACAATCGTTTCGTTGTCAGTGCGCTCGCGGTGTCCATAAGAGACGAGCATGGTGCCGAGCTTGTTGAACTGCAGAGAATAGGGCGGAGCCGAGTGGCCCCGAATCACGCGGTGCACGCTACCGTCGTCGGCGTTCCAGATGCGGGTTGTGCCGTCCCAGGCGGCCGAAGCGACGCGATCGCCATTGGGGCTGAATGTCACGGGGTACACGTAGCTCGTGTGCCCGCGAAGGATGCTTGATTGCCGCGCGAGGGACATCGGCCAGAATCGAATGCTGCCGTCGCCCGCGCCGGCTGCAATCGTGTCCTCGTCTGGTGAGAATGCAATGGATTGAACGGGGGTTTCGTGGCCATAGAGGATCGCCTTCGGTCTGTCGGAAAGGCGGTCGAAAACGAGAACGGCGCCAATCGAATTGCCAAGAGCAATCATCGATTCGCTCCGATCGAAGGCTGCTGAAAACGCGGAACCGTACTGGGCGAGATAGGTCTGAATCAACGCGGCCGTCGTTGCGTTCCAGAGTTTCGCGGCGCCGTCGTGGGACGATGTCAACAGGTGATCGCCGGATCGGGACCAGACAAGCGAATCGGGGGAGCGACTGTGTCCAACGAAGGGGGCGAGTTCGCGCAGCGTATTCACCTCAAATCGTCGGATGTCGGCATTTCTGTCGAGGTCGACCAAGTTGCCGAGTGTGACGACATTCCCATTCGGGCTCCATGAGATTTCTATGCGTTTGTCGTGGGGCTCGAGCTCGAATTCAGCGCGTTTCGTCATCGAATTTGCGTCGAACAGGGCGAGAGATTCCGATTTTCGACGAGCCAGATATCTTCCGCGCGGAGAAAACCGCATTGATCGTGATCGATCTTCCTGTTGATCGTCGTGCAGAATGCTTGCGTCGGCAATCCGGCGGATCTGAAAGCGTCCGCCTGACGTCGACAGTGCGACAAGTTCATTCGCCGCGTCGATGGCGAGGGATTCCGACTTGTTGGGAATATCGCGAAGGACATACTCCGTTTCGTTTGTGGTATCGACGATTCGGAGATTACCTTGTTCATCCAAACTCGCAAAGTGCGTCAGGTCCGGACTGGCGACGGCGGGGCAGTGAACCACGCCCTCGAACAAATCGAGCGTCTCTCCGGTATTGGCATCCCATCGTCCATACGAGTAAAGGAATCGTCCGATGAGTGTTCTTCCGTCCGGCGAAAATCGCAGCACATCGATGGACTCAACGCCTGTCTGAATGGTTCGAGTGCTGTTGTCGATTCGCGTGTTGAGATAGTTCCATTCCCAGTTGCGATACCGCGACGGCGCCTCGTGCAGCAACTGGCGGGCCGCGAGAACATTGAGATTGTCCAGCGCGTGTGACGCCGCCGTGACGCTTGCGCGATAGGCGAAACGCTGCGCCTGTTCTTGCGCGGCTTCGGCCCGCGCCCGCTCGCGCGCTTCGCGAAAAGCGAAATTGGCGACACCGACCAGGCCGACAGCCAGCGCGACGATCGTGGCAACGACGCCGCCGACGAGTGGCTTGTTTCGACGCGCGAACTTTGCCAATTGATAGACAGTGCTCGGCGGTTTCGCGTTGATGGGTTTGTCGGAAAGGACGCTTTGTAGATCGGCGGCCAGCGCGCTGGCACTTGCGTATCGACGAGCAGGCTCCTTGTCCATCGCGGTCGAGACGATCGCCTCGATTTCGCCGCGATACGCGACATTAATCGAGCCGAGGCGGGGCGGGTCGTCATCCTTGATGATCAGCGCTGCTTCTGGGATCGAGCACGTTGTCATGTCAAAGGGAAGCCTGTCTGCCAGGAGCTCGTAAAGTACGACGCCCAGTGAATAAATGTCGGAGCGATGATCGAGCGCTGCACCTCGCCCGGCGATCTGTTCCGGGCTCATGTAGGGAATCGTGCCGAGGAGCTGCCCAACGGCCGTTTGAATCGTCGTGATCTGAACGTCAGAATCCGTGAGGCGCGCGATGCCGAAGTCAAGGACCTTCGGCTGGCCGCCGCGCTGCACGACGATGTTCCCCGGCTTCAAGTCGCGATGGACAATGCCGTGATCATGCGCGTGCTGGACGGCCTCGCAAACGTCGATCATCAGCTGAAGGCGATCGGGCGTATCCAGACTTAATTCTCGTGCGTACTGGTTGATCGGCTTTCCGTCGACGAGTTCCATCGAAAAGTAGGGCTGCGCCCCGTGGGGCGTGCGTTCGACGCCGGCGTCGTAGACGTGACCAATCCCCGGATGATTCAAGCGTCCCTGGATTTCGACTTCATGCTGAAAACGGCGCAACATCTGGCCTGTCGCGAATCTTGGCCGCAGGATCTTCAGCGCGACGCGGCGATGGGGACTGGTTTGCGTCGCTTCGTAGACGATGCCCATGCCGCCCTCGCCAAGCTTGCGGACAATCTCATAGGGGCCCAGCACCGACGGCATCGCTGACAGTTCGTCGTCGGACAGGTCGACGTTTTCGGGGCAGACGCCGGATTCCCTCAGAAGGCGCAGCGCAAGGCCTTCGGAATCCGGGGCCGCAGTGGCGCTGTCGTCGTCATTCGCGAGCATGGCTTCGACTCTTGCGCGAAGCGACGCGTCGACGTCGATTTGTTTGTCGAGATATTTTCTGCGCTCCGACGCCTCGAGGTCGCAAACGGCATGAAAGAGATCGCACGCTCGACGATGTTGTTCGGGCGTCACGGTGCTAGTCTCCGCTCAATTCGGTATGCAGCCACGCCCTCGCGACGCGCCATTCGCGCTTGACGGTACGAGCAGATGTGTCGAGCACTTCGGCGGTTTCGTCGACAGAGAGCCCGGCGAGATAGCGGAGTTCGACGATGCGC
>JAJDEC010000313.1 GCA_029259995.1 Phycisphaerae bacterium | reverse complement strand
CGGCGCTCATCGGAACGAATGTCAATCGGCGCGTCACGCTGACGACGGCGCTGGGCGACATTGAGCCGGGCGGACTGAGTCTCCCGAACGGCGTCACGATCAAGAACGGCGGACTCAGTGCGACGGTCGACTTTACCGGCGCGACGACGGTTCAGGACGTGTTGAACCGGCTCAATGGAACCAGCGTGGGAATCCACGCATCGATCAACGACGCCGGCGACGGCATTGAGATTGAGAACCTGGTCGCCGGAACCGAACTGGTCATCGGTGAAAATGGCGGAACCGACGCGGCTCGGCTCGGCATCAAGACGTTGAACGGCGACGTGCTCCTGTCGAAGCTCAACGGCGGCCGCGGGATTCATCCCGGCACGGGTGACGACTTTCAGATCACAGACGCGAACGGAGTCGCTTTCGGCGTGGACGTGTCGGGTGCGGCATCTGTTCAGGACGTCATTGACGCGATCAACGCGGCAGCGGGCGTGGCCGGTTCCAGCCTCGTCGCCGATGTCAGTCCGTCGGGCGGTGGACTGCGCCTCACGGATCTCGGCGGTCCGAACCCGATCACGGTCGACAATCTCGGCGGCCCGGTGGCGCAGGAGCTCGGCATTCTCGGCACGGGCACATCGACGGAGCTCGACGGGACGATCGTCGGATCATTCAAGCAGAGCGGAATATTCAGCGCGCTGTATCGATTGCGGGACGCGCTGATTGCGGACGATTCGAGCGAGATTACCGAAGCGGGCTCGGATATTCAGAGAATTCAGAAGGATTTGATCAACGTCCTCGGACAAGTCGGTGCACGTTCGAAAGACATGCAGGACCGGCTCTTGCAGACGGAAGATGCGGTTGCGGCGACGCAGGCGCTTCTGTCAGACGTTCGGGATGTGGATTTCGTGCAGGCAGTTACACGGTTTCAGCAGGCACAGACGGCGCTTCAGGCCAGTCTGCAGACCGGAGCAACATCATTGAATTTGTCGCTGTTCAACTTCCTGGGGTGAATGGAATCGCCTCGGGCAGCGGCTTAATCAGGGACGGGCGCCGTCGACAGCGTGTCGCGGTCGCCGAAACAGGGGTCGCATGGAGCGACCAGGAGAAACGACGATGATCACGATTCAGACGTCGCGGTTCGGTGGAATCGAAGTGGACGACCAGCGCTTTCTCAATTTCCCGAAGGGACTGTTGGGATTTCCGGATGACAGGGAATACGCCCTGATCCAGACGGGTGAGGACAGCGCATTCTATTGGATGCAGGCAGTCCATCGCCCGGAGCTGGCATTCGTGGTTTGCGATCCGCGACTGTTCGTGCCGGACTATCGCGTGGCGATCAAGTCCGACGATCTCGCGCAGATTGGCTTGGCGGACACGAACGGCTCGCAGGTGTTCGTGGTCGTCAACAAAGTGGACGACATGTTGACGGGCAATTTGCAGGGACCGCTCGTGATCAACATCGCGACGCGTGTCGGCAAGCAGCTCGTGTTGTCCGACAAGCGATATTCCACGCGACATCCACTGATGCGTCTGCCCTCGAAGCAGAACACGGCGGTCACAAAGACGGCTTGATGTCGCGACGCGCGTGAGCGCGCGACGCGATCGGGCCAACGAATGCCAAGGATGGTATGTGCTCGTAGAAACAGGATGTTTACTCCCGGAGGTCATGCCGCGACGGATTGGACGGCGGGACCGAGGAGGATCTAGCAATGTTGGTGCTTTCGCGACAACGCGACGAAACCATCATGATCGGCGATGACGTCGAGATTACGGTCGTCGACATACGGGGCGACAAAGTGCGCCTCGGCATCACGGCGCCTTCCCACGTGCCCGTGCATCGAAAAGAGGTGTACGACGCAATCAAGCGTGAGAATCGAGAGGCGTCGCGGGTTCGACCGGAGGATATTCCTCCGAATGCGAAGCCGGATAACAAAGGTACGGGCGGGTCCAATGGTCCGGACTAAACGAAATCCAATGGGACGAGGCGATAGAAGCGCATTCGGCGCGACGGATGGATCCGTCGTGGATATCTCACGGAGGTTGGCGTCATGACACGCATCAACACGAACGTTTCGGCCCTGCAGGCGGGCCGCAACCTGGCTTCGTCTCAGCGGGCGTTGCAGTTATCGCTCGAACGACTTTCAACGGGGTTGCGCATCAATCGCGGCGCCGACGATCCGGCGGGTCTGATCATTTCAGAGAACCTGCGCTCTGAAATAGAGGCCGTCGGCCAGGCGATTTCGAATTCCCAGCGGGCTTCCAACGTCGTTGCGACGACGGAAGGCGCGTTGAACGAAGTCGCTGCGCTGCTCAACGACATCCAGTCACTTGTGATCGAGGCTGCGAATGAAGGTGCGGTGTCCGAGTCGGAAATCGAGGCGAATCAGCTTCAGATCGACAAAGCCATTGACTCCATCACGCGCATCGCGAACACGACGACGTTCGGCGGTCGGAAGCTGCTGAACGGATCGCTTGGATACGTGACCAGCGGCGTGACGCCCGGAGAATTGACGGACCTGCACATTTCAAACGTGCAATTCGGAACGGCGCCCTTCATACCGGTCGACGTCAATATTCTGCAATCGGCGCAACATGCGGAACTACGTTTCCTCAACAGCTCGATTTCGGACAAAGTGACGCTTGAGATCGCAGGCCCCGACGGCGTCGTGTCGATTTCTCTCCAGTCTGGATCGACGGCGGCCCAGATCCGCGCGGCCATCAATCTGCAGGGCGATTCCACGGGCATCAGCGCGAGCTTCGTCAATTCGGCGAACCCGGCGAGCGGTGTGATTCTCAATTCGCGTCAATTCGGCTCCAATGCATTCGTGCAGATCGAAGAACTCGGCACGGCAACGCAACCTTTCATCACTTATACCGAGAACCTCAACGGGGACATGGTCAAACGCGCCGCCGGCAGGGACATCGCGGCGACGATCAACGGCGCCAGCGGACTCGGCAAGGGCCTGAATCTGTCGATGAACACATCGACGCTCGGACTCGAATTCAAGATTCAGGAGCAGTTCAACAGCGTCGGCACGACGGCGTTTGAGATCACGGGAGGCGGCGCGCGCTTCCAACTCGGACCGGGCGTTGACACGAACCAGCAGGTCAACATCGGCGTCGACTCCGTCGCGGCGACGCGGCTCGGAAACGACACGATCGGGTTCCTGCAGGAAGTCAAGAGCGACGAACAATACTCCGTTGTCAACGGTCAGTACCAACGAGCCGCATCGATTATTCAGGAGGCCATCGCACAGGTTTCGATCCTGCGAGGTAAGCTGGGTTCGTTCGAGAAGAACACGCTTGACACCAACGTGAATCAGCTGCGCATCACGCTCGAGAATCTAACGGCGGCCGAGTCGAGCATTCGCGATCTGGACTTTGCCGTTGAGACGGCCGCACTGACACGAAACCAGATTCTCGTCAGCGCAGGCACGAGTATTCTCGCGCTGGCGAATCAGACGCCGCAGACGGTCCTGTCGCTGCTGCAATAGGTCGGGGCGATCCATCCATGACGTCGCGGGCGCGGAATTCGCCCCGCGGCCGGCATGAGACAAACGGCGCCCGTCGGATCGATGAGGAATTCATGGCCGACGCGTCGTCGCATATCGATTAGACTCACTGCCCATCGTGGCGACGCTTCCGACAGACAATTCCGCGACGGATTCTCGGCGACGGCTCGGGCAGGTGTTCACACCGCCCGCCGTTGCCGACTGGATGGCGGCGTGGGCCTGCGAACACAGTCCGCGGCGACTTCTCGAGCCGTCTGTCGGAGAGGGCGTCTTCCTGAAATCCATCGCCGCTCTGGCGTCGGATCGGCGGGATTGGCATCCGCGCGTCTTTGCTCATGAGATTGACGAGGGACTCCGGAATCGGCTTCGCGCCGCGCCGCGCGAGATGGATTTCACGTTATCCGGGAAAGATTTCATTCTGAGCCACGATCGTCGGCGATACGACGCATGCGTTGCCAATCCGCCCTACGTTCGACATCACACGTTGAAGTATGACGCCGAAACCTATCGGCGCTTTGATGAACAAGTCGGTGAGCGTATCAGCCGGATGACGAATCTCTACGGCCTGTTCTTGCTGCGCATCTGGGACCGACTCGGCGCTGACGGCAGGGCGGCCGTCATCATGCCGTCCGAGTGGCTGAATGCGGACTTCGGAAGGCCGCTCAAGCGATTCCTGCTTCGCGAGAATGCGATCGACGCCGTCGTGCTGTTCGCGGATGACGCGCTGGTGTTTGACGACGCGCTTACGACGGCGGCGATTCTGTTGTTGCGTCGCGATCGGGCTGTCGGCGACGCGGTTCGGACGGCCATCGTGCGGGATTCGGCGAGCCTGTCGAGGCTT
>JAJDEC010000312.1 GCA_029259995.1 Phycisphaerae bacterium | reverse complement strand
GGATCCGGCGTCAATCCGTCACGTCGCCGACGCCGTCGGTATTTCGACCTATGACGCACGGCTTCGACTTCGCTCCACAGTTCCGAGACCCGTGGCATTTCGAAATCACGCAAACGATGCCTTTGCGTTGGCGCGTCGAATCCAGTCGCCACAAATCAAGACGATTGTATATTGCGAGTCCTCCTTTCCGGCCGTTGCCCCATTCTCGGCGTTCAGGCTCGGCCGAACATCGGACGGATTCATCTTCGAGAACCGGCAAGGGACAAGGCGAACCTTACGAATCGCCGACATGGAGCTTGTCGTCTTTGGACGGAAGATGTTTGTCAAGACCGAGTCAAGACTTGAGTATTCCGAAGTGAATCCCATGCATGAGCGAACCCGGTTGTCACCGGGTGTCAATGTCGTCAACACCCGCAGGAAAAACTGGTCGACATTCGTGACGTTCTTTCCGTGCAATCCCAAAGCACCACCGATCCGTATTGTCGCGGAAGAATTCGAATTCCAATGCCTCGGACGTGCCATCGGGATGTCAGATCTTGTGAGCGGCCAGCGCCTTGTCAGGTGGATCGATGATGTCATCCAGGGCGTTCCAGCGGATCGTCGCCTGATGGAGACGAGCGTCGTGGAATCCACGATTCCGCACAAGCACGCCAATTCGCCCGATCCGGAACACGCCGTGTCGGTCATCCTTCATCTTGAACATCATGCCGCGCAAGTCGGTGCGGGGTTTCTGGACGCCACACAATAACCCGGCAGGATTGATTCGATCCTGCGTTTCGCAGTTTCGCGGACCTTGTGATCCATTGAACCGATAAGAGCCCGGGCAAACTGTCGCGGGCAGCGTGTCGCCGGCTCCGTCCGATCACGCGCGCCCGATCATTTCAGAGCCCCCGCATCGCACACGTAGAATCTACAAATATCTAATTCCCTGCCAACGCGTACTCAAGGAAATCAAGGGAACACGTCAACCGGACGGTCGCCGTGATTGCGCATCGAAGTTCGACAATTGGGGGAGATTCAATGACGTGGCGTCAGCGTCCTCGCACGCTCTGCGTGACTGCCTTCGTACTCATCACGAGCCTTTCGCTTGCACAATCCCATGCCGGCGACTGGAATCCGATCGGCGGTAATTCCGCGCGCGACAGCGTCGCGACGAATCGCGGCCCCGTCGACGCGGATCTCCTGTGGGAGACGAACTCGTCAACGGCAACGTATTCCTTCTGGGCGGACATGCCGTTCGTCTGGGGTGACTTTGTTTTCACGAGTCGCGTTGAGTCGATTTTCGACATTTCCGGAAGTTCCGTCATCGAGGCATTTGATCTCCGCACGGGGGCACGCGTGTGGACGATTCAGCTGCCGGTCAACGCAGCGCATCCAGGATGGAGCAATCGCATCCTCGGCGTTCGAGACGGCCAGCTATATGTGAGTCGCTGCGGCGATGGCGCCCCCAAGCCCGACACGATGTACGCAGTGGATCCGGCAACGGGGAATGTCATCTGGGCGTCTCAGCATTTGGTCCATCACAGCGCGTCGGAAACCGTCGCGTTCGCCGAGAATGGAGACATCATCTGCAATCTGCGCGACGTCAGCGCCACGACACATCGGCTCGCGCGCATCGACAAGGACACGGGGCTGACGATTTGGCAGTCCCCCTACACGGTTGCGGCCAGCAACGGCGGCGCTCCGGCCGTCTCCATCGCCAACGATCGCGTGTATGTCTGGGGCGTCGTCACAGGCGGCATCGGCGTTCGCGCCTATTCCCTCGCCACGGGCGCATTCAAGTACCACACGGGGCCGATCAATTCGGCCGCCGGGCTGGCACAGCACGCGAATCCGATGGTCGGCCCCGACGGCACGCTCTACGCCAATCGCATCGGCGAAGCAATCGTCGCCTATGACGAGACCGGCGTCGCACTGGTCGAAAAGTGGCGCGTCGCAATGGGCTCGTCGGTCTTTGGCACCAACGCGGTCGGTCCGAACGGACTCGTGTACACGATCGATCAGAACGGCTACATCATCGCCATTGATCCGACTTGGGGAGCGATCGTTCACACGACGCCAAATCCGGTTGAAGATGTTCAAAGCATGCCGGCGAATTTTCAGTTCATGATCGACGTAACGGGCCGCGTGTATGTGAACAACGGTACCGTCGATAACGGGCTCAACGCTGTCGGTCGGATTATCTGCTACACGCCGGATTTGCAGACGGTTCTCTGGTCGGACGTGGTTGCAGAAATCGGGCGCGGCGGACCGGCGCTGGGAGATGACGGAATCCTGGTTGTCTGCGACGCCGGCTACACGATTCGCGCGTATCAAACGCCGTTTGTGGCAATGTTCGGCGACTTGAACTGTGACGAGCAGGTTGACGGAAGCGATCTTGCGGCATTCTCGCAGGCATTGTCAGATCGCGCCGGTTATGACGCGGCACATCCCAGCTGCGACGCGGCGGCCGGTGACTTCAATAACGACCAGATGACGAACATGGACGACATCGCGGGATTTGTTTCGTGTCTGCTTGGCGGCGATTGTTAGGAGCCAAGCGGCGTCGCCAATCGCTCCCGCAACGCCGCTGATCGAAATTCGAAGATCCGCCTGACGTCGCGCCCCACAAAGAGTCGAGTCATCAGGGCGCCGCCGATTGGTTTGAATGTCACTTCATCGATGACGTGTGTCCCGCCTTCCGCGACCTCGAATCGGTGCTCATGGCGCCAGATCCGATATGGACCTTGGACCTGTTCATCAACGAATCGGTAAGGCGGTTCCCATATGCTGATTATTGACTGCCATCGGATTGGAATGCGACGCACGCGCAGCTTGTAGTCAATCCGTGCACCTACGCACATCTCGATCGGCGCTGGCGTCAGGATTGTGAAGTCCAGGTCGCGCGGCGTTATGCACTGCAAATTGTGGGCATCCGAAAAGAAGTCAAACAACGCCTCAATGGAACGCTCCAGGAATATCCGTGCCCGAAGCTCGTGTGCACCTCGAATCGATGGGCTTGGACGGATTTCGAGAAAATCCTCCTGTGGCTGTTGTATTGTGCCTGGAACGGCTGAGATGGTCATTAAGATTTTCTAACTCCGGTGCAAATCCAAATCCGAATGCAGGCTCTTATCCAATCGACGGTCTGCGGCTGAATCAGGCGCGTTTCATCCTGCACGAGTTGATCGGATTCTAGTCCCCCCAAATGCACATCGCATCACGTACAAACACGAGGCTGAAGCAGCGTCCGAGTGTGGCGACGATACTCCGTGTCGTGCTTTTCACAGCCTGCTTTCACATCGTCCAGAAGATCTTCATGCATCGTTCATTTGTGAATCCTGTCTCCGCGCGGCTCGATGTATTATGCTCTGCGTCCGCTTCGATTGATTGCGTAAGGACACGGGAGACTCTTGAAATGAAATACGAGATGAATCGACGCGACATGCTGAAGACGACGATTGGCGCCACTGTCGCCGCGACGGGACTCGTCGGCGCGACGTCTGCCTTTGCCGCGGATGATTCGCAACAATCAGCGGACCGGCGGGACGTGAAGCGTGTGCTTCGAATCGCCCATTTGACGGATATTCACGTCCAGCCAGAACGGTCGGCCGGATTGGGGATGGCGGCCTGTTTGCGACACGTTCAATCGTTGCCGGACAAGCCGGACATCCTGTTCAATGGCGGCGATTCCATCATGGATTCATTGCGACAGGACAAAGCCCGGACGCGCGTGCAGTGGGACTTGTGGAAGCGAGTACTCAAAGCCGAATCTTCGCTCCCCATCGTACATTGCATCGGAAATCACGATGTCTGGGGATGGACAAAGGCAAAGAGCGGTTGCACCGGCAACGAGGACCTGTACGGCAAGAAATGGGCGCTTGACGAATTCGGGATAACCAGTCGATTTCGCAGCTTTGATCGAGCCGGCTGGCATTTCGTCATTCTCGACAGCAGCTTTCCGGACGGCGACAGTTACAAGGCGAAACTGGATGAACGCCAGTTTGAATGGCTTGCCGAAGACTTGGCGAAGACGCCGAATTCAACCCCGATTCTGGTCATGTCGCACATCCCGATTCTGTCGGCGGCGGCGTATTTCGATGGCGAATGTGAAAAGACGGGCGACTGGAAAGTGCCCGGCGCATGGATTCATATTGACGCCCGTCGGATCAAGGACCTGTTTAACAAACATCCCAATGTGAAAGTCTGCATCAGCGGCCATCTGCATCTTGTGGATCGCGTTGACTACAACGGCGTCACGTATTTCTGCAACGGCGCTGTCTCAGGCAATTGGTGGAAAGGACGACATCAGGAATTTGACGAAGGATATGCGCTGATCAACCTCTTCAACGACGGGACATTCGATCGCGACTATGTCCGCTACGGCTGGAAGGCCGTGGATGCGTAACTCGAAACGGCCCTGCCTGACGATTGACCTCCGCGTGGAATGAATCGCTTGACGGAAACCCAAAACGAAGAATCTGAACTCGTCGAAATCTGATCCGTCGTTGCGGGCCGGATGCGACCATGCTTTGCAGTCTCGCCCGATTGTCTTTGCAATTCTTGAATGCTGTTGCCATCGTTCGTTGGGAATCGAGCGGACATCGACTGATCGCTTCTAAGCGTGCCGCCCTGATCCCAGTCTGGTTTGCCGGACTTCTCCCGATTCGCTCATTCGAGCAATTCCTGTGTAATTACGATGCCCCCGAACATGTCGAGACAGAACGACAATCCCTGCAATCCCGAAAGTCTCCTCGAGTTTGCCATGCCCATTGGAATCGTGAGCCCCATGACTCTGAATTGGATATTCATGGCAAGGTTGGCTTCATGCGATCCGGGGTCCGGATATTCACGAGAGATTTCGGGGCGCATTCGAGGCCCGTGTTGACTGGGAATAATGCTCAATTGCCAGGATTTGGGGAATTGGCGCCGGCGGAACCCGCCGCGAAGCCGGTGTTCGACACTCCGTCAATCTTTGAAATGCCACCATACGAAGGCGCATCATCCCAATTCCCGAATCGTCTAAATACATCGCTGGAGTGCGCATTTGGAGATCGATACGACTTTACAGGCGGGCCGTTGAGCTTATATTTGGTATTCTCAATAGGGGAATTTCGTACTATTTCAGAAGGTGAGTAAAATGGCAAAAGACATTAGTTGTTCCAGGTGTGGGCGGAAGTTCAGTATGGCTGCCCATCTCGCGCGTCATATGAGCACGCATGGCGTCAAGGCGAAAAAGAAAGTCGTCGCCAAGACCGCCAAGCGACGAGGACGTCCGCCCGGAAGCAAGAACAAAGTGAGAAGCGCCTCACGTTCAGTCGCCGGGCTCAATCTCAGCAGCATGCACTTGCACGAGCTGACAGAATTGATTGACGCGGCGCGGGCAGAAGCGCGAATCAAACTACGCGAGCTCGAAGTCGCGCTTTCCTAATCTGGTTTGTAGATTCAAATCGAATTCGACCGATGCGACCTGCGGGCTCGCGTCGGTCTTTTCATGCGCCCCTCACGCCTGCAGCGTGTGCGCAGTCGGGATCAGACTTCGACCTGATCGTCGATATCGGCTGTGCCGTAAACATCATCGTCCTGGGAATCGAGGTCGGCCTGATATTGATCGTCGTCAAGATCACGATCTCGTTGCGACTTGATGGCGGACCATTCCTTTTCGGTGATCAGAACTTCCCGCGCCTGGCTTCCCTTGTAGTCCCCCACGAGCCCCGCGTCCGACATTTGCTCGATCAATCGACTTGCCCGGGAATATCCGATCGTCAGTTTGCGCTGGAGTAGACTGACGCTTCCGCGCCGACTTCGGACAACCACTTCGACGGCCTTGTCAAACAACGGGTCACGCTCTCCGCCCGTGCCTTCGCCTTTCGGACGCAGACCCTGAAGTTCATGATGAAACTGTGGCTTCGCCTTGCCGGCGAGGTCTTTGAGGACAGCGCGCATCTCGTCGTCTTCGATCCACGTTCCCTGGGATCGCACGACTTTGCTGGACCCTGGCGGCAGGAAGAGCATATCGCCCTGCCCGAGGAGAACTTCCGCCCCCGACTGATCCAGGACGATTCGCGAGTCCAATCGACTTGCGACTCTGAACGCCATGCGCGTCGGCAGGTTTGATTTGATCAGCCCCGTAACGACGTTTGCCTGCGGCCGTTGCGTTGCAACGATCAAGTGAATACCGACGGCGCGACTCTTCTGCGCCAGTCGACAGAGGTGTTGTTCGACGTCCTTTCCGTTCGTCATCATCAAGTCGGCCAATTCGTCGATGACGATGACGATATACGGGAGATGCGTCGGGACCTGCATCTTCTCCTCGTCCGTCGCAGCCTGGAATCGTTCGTAGATCTTTTCTTTTGAAAGATTATTGAAGGACTTGATGTCGCGAACCTGGGCTTCGGCAAGCAGCTCATAGCGCTCGTCCATTTTCTGCGTTGCCCATTCGAGAATGGCTTCCGCTTTCTGCATGTCCGTCACAATGGGGCACATCAGGTGCGGAATTTCCTTGAAGACAGACAATTCGACAACTTTGGGGTCGACGAGGATCAGTTTCGTGTGATCAGGGCGCTGCGTCATGAGCAGGGACATGATGAGCGTGTTGATGGCAACGGACTTTCCGGATCCCGTTGTTCCGGCGATCAGCATGTGCGGCATCGACGCGATGTCCTGAATGAGCGGGTTTCCGCTCGCGTCTTTTCCAATGAAGATGGGGATGGCCATCTTGGTCGGCTTGACGCCGCCAAGCATGATAAGCTCTTTAAGGCGAACTTTTTCCTTGTCGATGTTGGGCACTTCGATGCCGACGGTATTCTTGCCGGGAATCGGCGCGACAACGCGAACGGCAGGCGCTTTCAATGAGCGCGCGATGTCGTTCGCCAGCGAGCTGATGTGGCTGACTTTCGTGCCGGCAGACAGTTCCAATTCGAACATCGTGATGACGGGGCCCGTGTCGATCTCAACAACGCGGACATCGATCTTGAATTCACGAAGTGTGCGCTCAAGGATTTCCGCCTTCTCGCGAACGACGACTTCCTGTGTTTCGTTGTAGTGGATCTCAGGGTCGCCGAGCAGGTCGAGCGGCGGAAGCACATAGTCGCCGAGTTCCTTCGGCCATGCATTCTCTTTCTTGACTTCCTTGCCCCTGTCGCGTCCCAGCATGCGAATGATCAAGTCGCGATTGATCGGCGTGTCTGCCTCGCCGCCTTCCTCATCTTCGACAGCGACGACATTCTGATCGTCCTCTTCGTATTCCTCTTCGTCGTCGTATTCGTCTTCGAAATCCTCGTCGTCATACTCCTCCGCATCGTCTGCGTCAGAATCGTGTTCCTCGGCGTCTTCGAGTTCGTCCTCGACATCTACTTCGGCGTCGTCCGGCTCAACCAGGTTCTCGGCCGACTTCGCCGCACGCGACTTGGAAGCGCGCTTGGGCGGTGCATTGTTTCCGGCACCAATCATCGGCGCCGCGTCGCGACGGACCTGGCCGGCGGATCGCCATGCCGAGAACAGTTGAACGATCGTGTCGCGAACACGCTTGATCGCCCTGGGCAATTTGGACATGAGTTCGTCGGCGGTCAGAATGAAACCAACGATGTAGACCGTCGCAACGACAAGTGTGCTGCCAAACGTCTCGAGATAGGTCTTGAGCAGATTCGCCAGCGCCGTGCCGATGACGCCTCCACGTCCCTCGATCAGTCCGTCTTCCGGCATCGCGTCGATTAGCGCGGCGGCGGCGGACGTCACAATGACGAGCAGCATCGCGCCGGCTGCCCGAAGCGGCAGATCGCGGATTTCCTTGCGCAGGAGCTGGGCGACCGCCGCAATCGTCATCAGGAAAAACAACGGGTAAACGCCTACGCCAAGGTAATGCACGAATTGAAACGCGAACCACGCGCCGGCGCGGCCGCAGGCGTTGAGCGTCGGTAGCGGATGCGGCCAGACGGCGCGATTCGGCCAGTCCATGTCGCTGAACGTCAGGATCGACATCCATGCGAACGCACAGAAAACGACGCCGCCGACGAGCCGACAGTTCTTGAGGATTTGTGACCTTCTCGTGTCTTCGGACAAGTGTCGCCCCGCTCCCCGGATTCGCCGGGAATCCTGATTGCCGATTTCGGCCGCAAATGACGCTAATGACAGCACTTGGCGCAGCCGGTCTGTTGACGTCCGTGTCTTTGACTTATCGGCAATCGATGGCAACGGGCTCTACGGAGCCGACGATGTCGGCTGAACGCATGCAGCGCCGATTCTGCGCCCGTGATCTGGAGTTTGCGACCGGCACGTCCCCCAATCCATACCGTCCGGTATCCCGGGCTGATTTGCAATCAAAACGGCAGCGATGAGAATCTTCAATCTGGAACCCGCCAACGAGGAGACAGAGCCAATGCTGTATCGAGTCATCGCCCTTTTGATCGTCGCCGTCGGACTTCTTTCGATTCCGTCCGCGTGTCATCGTGAATCCGTTGCGACGGAATCCAAGGACGCATCAAACCCGACGGGGCACGTGGCAGGCGTGGCGGCGGAATCTGCTGAAAAGCCGCTGAGCAAAGGACCGACGGAAGTCATCACGCTGAGCGACGCGAACTTCGACAAACTGGTACTTAAGGCGGATCGGCTGGTCGTCGTGGATTTTTACGCAGACTGGTGCAAGCCTTGTAAGGCACTCGCTCCGCGAATTGCGGAACTGGCGAAGGAAAACAAAGGCGACGTCGTTTTCGGAAAGCTGGACACGGACGCGAATGGAAAAGTCTCAGGAAAATACACGGTGCGGGCCCTGCCGACTGTGATGATCTTCAAGAACGGAAAACCCGTCGACACATTGGTGGGCCTCTGGCCGAAGGATTACATCCAAAAGAAGATCGATTCTGCATCGCGCTGATATCGCGCGCGATCAGGGCCGCGACATCGTTCCTGCTGATGCAATACTTAACGCGTCACTTCGTACATCTGGTAGAGCATCCAATAGACGATCACGCCCGTGAAGGAAACGTATAGCCAAATCGGCAACGTCCATCGGGCGATGCGTTTGTGTTTGACGAAGTTGCCGCGGGCCGCGAAATAGACCGTGATTCCCGCAAGAACCGGGACGGCAGCGGCAAGCACGATATGCGACAAGAGAATCGTCAGGTACACGTATCGAATGAATCCGTACTCGGGGAACTTCGTGCTTCCTTCATGGTAATGGTAAATAAGATAGCACGTCAGAAACGCCGCGGAAACGACGATGGCGAGCACCATGCAGTTTCGATGCGCAGTTTTCTGGCCATTGCGAACAAAGACCCAACCCATAATGAGAAGCGTCGCGGCGAGCGCATTGAGCGCGGCGTTGAGATGCGGAAAGTCCTGAACACTCAAGGTCGATTCGCCTCCTCGCGAAGCAGCGCCATGATGTCCTTGATAAGCGTGTCCTTCGTATCGGGGTTCATCGGCTTGCCGATAAATCGACCGGGCTCCATCGCGACGATCTCCTCGTTCGTCACCACTTCGTAGTAGCCGCGAATGCGACCTTGCTGATCAACGAGCACGAATCGCGGCGAATGATTGACGGCATGCGCATCATCGTCTTCGCCCCGCTGCGCTGTCAGCATGAATCCCTTCACACTCAATTCGTGCAGGGCCGCTTCGGTTCCTGTCAGGAACAGCCAGTCGAAATCGTCGGCGAGCTTCATCGTCGCATATTCTCGCAGCACTTCCGGCGTGTCATTCTGAGGGTCGACGGTAAACGACACTGCCGTGACGCGTGGAATATTGCGTTCCTTGAGAGTCTCCATGAAGTCGCCGAGACGACTTGTCATGATGGGGCACGGCCCCCCGCATGTCGTGAAGATAAAGTCCGCGATCCAGACGCGGCCCTTGAGATCATCCAGCGTGACGGTCTTGCCGCTGCGCTCCGTTAGTTCGAATTCCGGTAGCTGGGCGATAACGGAGAGTCCGCCGATCGGCGTGTATCGCGACGTGCGAGCCTCGGTGACTCGAGCGTATTGAAGGTAGGAAACTCCGCCCACCGCGGCGAGGGACAAGATCATGAAAAGCCAGAACCAACGACCGGGACGTAATTCGGATTCGGCAGGGCTATGCGGATCGCCGGATTGGGTGTCGGCTGGGCTGTCGGATGTTGGAGTCATGTCTGGGGTTTCTGTTCAGGGCGTTGTACTCAGTCGTCTTCGAATTCACTGTTTGATCGTAGGATTCTAGGGGATGAAGTTGAGTGCGACAAAGATCGCTTGAGAATCTGATGGCGTGCGACGGGCGGACGATCAACATCGAATCCCCACGCATTGCGGCAAGCGATCCGATTTTCATGCCAACGCGTACTTTGTCTCTCTGGACGCAGCCCGAATCGATGCTGCCAGCATGACGAGCGCAAAGCCGATGGTAACGCCGATCGCGGTAATGACGCCCAGTCCCGTCGCTTCGTCAACCGGTTTCCCGAGCAATGCGCAACGAAGCAGAGACACGCCGTAGGTCATCGGGTTCAGCCGCATGATCCAGACAATGACGATCGACGCGCCGGTCATCGGAAAGAACGCGCCCGACAACGCGAGCATCGGCATCAGCAGAACGTTCATGACCGCGTGGAATCCCTGCGTCGATTCCATCCGCCACGCCATCCAGAAGCCAAGGCCACAGACGGCGACGGACAACAGGATCATCGCCCCCAGCGTCGCAACGATTTCCATCAGGCCAAGACGCAATCCCGCGACGGGCGCAAGCAGCAGAAAAACAGACGCCTGGCCGACGGCCAGCACGGACGCGCCGGCCACTTTTCCCAGGACGATGGCGAGGCGGGAGACGGGCGCGACGAGGACACACTGCATGAATCCTTCGCTGCGATCGTCGATGATCGAAATCATCGAGAAGATTGCCGTGAAAAGCAGAATCGAAGCGATCGCCCCCGGGTACGAATACTCCAGATAGGACTCGCCGAGCTTCTCGACTTTGAAGGAACTGCCGATGCCGCCGCCGAAGAGCAGCCAGAAAATCAAGGGCGTGCCGACGGCCCCGATCACGCGTCCCTTCTGTCGCAGGAAGCGCGTGATCTCGCGACGTGCCAGCGAGTACGCCGGAATCAGCAGGCGCGATTCAGCCCCAATTGACTCATCCTGATTCATTCGCCCGCCCCTTCTGAGGCTTCATCGAATCGATGGCCTGTCTCGTGTATGAAGACGTCATGAAGCGTTGGACGACCGATCGTGACGGATTGAATGCGATCGCCGAACTCACGAAGCAGCTTCGTTGCCAGGCCTGCGGCATTCTCGCTTTCAATGCGGATGGCGCCGTTGACAGTCGTACAGACGATATCGGAGAAGCGCGTCGCGATTTCATTTGTGAACGCGACGGCATCCGCCGTCGCGACAGTCAGACAGTCGCCGCCGATTCGTTGTTTCAGAACATCCGGAGAACCGCAAGCGACGAGTTTTCCTCGATCAAAAATGGCGACACGATCGCATGCGTCCGCCTCGTCCAACAGGTGCGTGGTTACGATGATGGTTGTGTTTCGTTCTGCGCGTGCCTGATTGAGCAGCGCCCAGAATTCATCGCGCGCCCGCGGATCCAGTCCCGTGCTGGGCTCGTCCAGAATCAACAATTTCGGCTGATGAAGCAGGCACTTTGCGAGTTCGACACGTCGCTGCAATCCGCCGGAGAGTGTTTTGACGCGGTCGCTGGCTCGATTTGATAAATTGACTCCGTCGAGGGAGGCTGCGACTCGGGTCTTGAGCGTTGCGCCACGCAATCCATAAAGTTGACCGGCGTGGATCAGGTTCTCCCTGACCGTCAGATGTATGTCGAGACTCGGGGACTGAAAGACGACGCCCATGCGCGTGCGGGCGGCGGCCCGATCGCGCACGACGTCAAGGCCATCGATAGACGCAGAGCCGCGCTGCGGCGCCAGGAGTGTGCAGAGAATTCGAAATAGCGTCGTCTTTCCGCTGCCGTTGGGGCCGAGCAAGGCAAAGGCCTCGCCCGAAGCGACATCAAACGAAACGCCGTCCAGCGCCGTTCGCTCACCATAGCTGTATGTCACGTCCTTGACAGCGATCATTGCATCATGCATCGAAATGGGGGCACTCGGGCATTCGTCATTCCGCCCGCGCGATTGTAGCGGGACCGGCCGATTCCGCTATGAAGAACGCGTTGCCAGGAGAAGCAGGACGAGTATCGGCAAGTAGGCGATGGACGCCAGCAACACGGCCCGCGCGTTCGCGTGCGAACG
>JAJDEC010000311.1 GCA_029259995.1 Phycisphaerae bacterium | reverse complement strand
GTGCAACGGCCTACGGCGACATCGCGCAGCGCCTCGCCAAGATGGACGAAGGGCGCGAGAAGCTCGGCGCCGAAACGCGCCATCTTGCCGCCGCCCTCCGGCAGCCCGGCGCCAAGGGCCAATGGGGCGAAGTCGGCCTGCGCAATGTCGTTGAATTGTCAGGCATGTCCGCGTTCTGCGATTACGACGAACAGGTTTCCGTGCAGGGGGATACGGGCACACTGCGACCGGACATGGTCATCCGCCTCCCCGGCGGCGGCCAACTCGTCGTCGACGCGAAGGTGAACGTGTCGGGTTATCTCGACGCCGTTGAAGCGACGGACGACGCAGCGCGGAAGCGCAGCCTGACAAAATACCTCGGCGATGTCCGATCGACGCTGAATGCCCTGAGCAAGAAGGACTATTCGCGACAATTCGAAAAGGCGCCGGAGTTCGTCGTCATGTTCATGCCGACGGAAGCGTTCTTCGCCGCGGCCGTTGCGGAGGACAAGCATCTCGTGCGCGAGGCGATCGAGAAGCGCGTCCTGATTGCATCGCCGTCGACGCTGGCGGCCCTGCTGATGGCGATCCGCCATGGATGGCAACAACAGGACATTGCCGAGAACGCCGTCGCAATTTCCAGGGCGGGCCGCGATCTCTACGATCGGCTCTGCAAGTTCACGGGCGATCTGGACGGCGTGCGGAAAGGGCTTGAAAAGGCTTCCGATGCATACAACAAGGCCATCGGCAGCTGGGAGCGCCGCGCGATCCCGGGCGTGCGCAAGCTGATGGATCTCGGCGCCAGAACTGCGAAGGAGCTTCCCGAAACCGCGCCGTTGCACGCACCCCTTCGCCAATTGGCCTCGATCGACGAGTCCAACGACGCGACACGAGACGGTCAGTCATCCGGCGAAGCGCGGCAGGCGTCGTAGCCGCGACGCGCCGATGCGCAAGGGAATAAGAAAACGAGGCGCGAGGAAAAGCGGTTCATCGCGGCTTTGCGGAACGACGGCGTATCACGCTCTGGAAGTTGAATTGTGCGCCGCGAAGGACCCCGGGACGATCCCTTCAGAATAATTCGATGAAAGGCCCAGGCGAAGGATCCCGGAGGGATCCATTGAGAATAGCCCAGCGATTTATCGCTGGGGCACGCTCCAATTACTAATTGCCGTCCCGTAGGGACAGAATGAATGCCACGCGTTTGGCTCGCGCCGCCCCTCCGGGACGGCAATGCGTAGGAGAACTCTCGTCGCATTCCCAGCCTTCAAAAAGGCCAGGTTATTTTCATGTCGTCCCTGCCCGGACTTGGTGGAATGCAGCCGCCGCGTCGACAAGAGCCGTCTACGGACCCCGGAAATACCGGATGAACCTCAATAAAAAGAACGCCCCTGTCTGACGACAGGGGCGTTCGCAATTCGATATATCGCAAGCGGTCCGCGACTACTGAACCGGCGTCATGTTTGTTGACTCTGACTCGCTCTCTTTGGAGAACGTTCCCAACACAGGAATACTGCCGACAGGCACAGACGGGTCCGACGTCTTGAATGTGATCTCATCACCCCCGGCGGGCGGCGCGTAATCCGGAGGGATCGTCACCTCCAGTCGATAGGTCCGCTTGTCGCCGCGAACGTCCGAGAGTTCCAGCGTCAGCTTGTCACTACTTGATTTCACTTCGGTCACATCAATCGTGTTCGCCGTGTTGCTGCGAATGTAGAAAGTGCGGACGAGATCCGCCGTTCGCGGCGTTGGCAATTGCAGCTTGCTCGGCGTGATGTCCACGGGCGGCGAAAGAAACACGTACGCCGGCACATCGATCGTCTTCGGATCCTCGAGACCTGTTTCAAATGTCAACTGTGTCGAATTACTTCCGCCGACGATTCTGTCCGTGATCGAGACGATCAACTCGTACTTCTTTCCCGCTTCGACCGGCTTGATTTCACCGCCGAAGGCATCGTTTGACGAACGAATGGCCCCCGGGTTCATGGGCTCTTCCAGATTGTTCACGATCGTCAACGTTCGCGTCATGCCGGTCTTCAATGTATCCGGCGTCAATCGACCGAACGCGGCACTGCGCGGCGTGACCTGAACTGGAGACCAGACAGTCCCCTTGATTTCCAGCGTAATGATTTTTCCCTTGTCGGGAATGTTCGTCGTGACGGTGATGCGCTTGTTCACGGGGCCGGCCGTGTTTCCCGGCTTCAGCTTGATCGGAATCACGCCCGATTCGCCCGGCTGAACGACTTCCGTGTGCGCGCCGGCCGTGGTGCAGCCGCAACCCGGTTTGACGCCGAGGATCTCCAGCGGACCATTGCCCGTGTTCTTGAACTTGTACTCGTGAATCACTTCGGTTCCGGCCCGCGCCTTTCCGAAGTCGTACACGAGCGTCTCGAATTCGGCGGCCGGCAGCTCGCCGGGCTTCAAGACAATCGTCGGCTCACGCACGCCCGGCCTTGCCTGCGGCGGCGCTGCCTTCTCGGTTTTTTCGCCCGGCTTGGGTTCGTCTCCAACTGCGGGCAGAGTCAGGATTGTCGCCAAGGCAAAGGCGACAAGTACGCGTAATGCCCAAGGCGTTTGCATTCGTTTGTTCATCAGTCCGCTTCCTCCAGATGTGCGGCGATCCGCCGCATGTGGCATTGGGTTGACAGTGAGTATTGCTTTCAAAGCACTGTGTTAATATACCCCGTCATCGCCGGATCGGCTGTAACGCAACCGTAACCCGGACTCGAACCGCCGACCTGGCCATACGCCCGTCTGCGTTTCTATGAATTCCCGCAGAAAGACCGCCCGCATTGAATACTTCTCCGGACGCCAGCCTGGATTCAACTCCGTCGGATCGATCGCCGACCTGGGCGATTGCATTGCTGATCGTGATCGCGGGCGCCGGCCTCTGGCTCCGTCTCTGGAATCTCGGACGCCATTCGCTCTGG
Source organism: Phycisphaerae bacterium (assembly GCA_029259995.1). Taxonomy (GTDB): domain Bacteria; phylum Planctomycetota; class Phycisphaerae; order UBA1845; family UTPLA1; genus ECT2AJA-110-A. The sequence continues at coordinate 3,438 of JAJDEC010000311.1, read as the reverse complement.
CTGGACGAAGCCTGGCTTGCAAATTCCCTGCTGTCGGATTCGATTCACGATGTCGTCTTCAAGGGGCCCGGAGACGCGGCGCCCAATTCGACACCGTTTCTGCTCAGCCTGTCGATCCATTATCTGACACGCCTGTGCGGCGGTTCGGAATTCGTGCTGCGGCTGCTGCCGGCGCTATTTTCAACGGGCAGCATCGTCGCCATCTGGCTGCTCGCCCGCCGCCTCGGCGCGTCCACTTGCGCGGCACTGTTGGCCGCGACGCTGATTGCCTTCAACCCCGTCTCGATCGACTTCGCCAAGGAGCTGAAACAATACGCCGGCGACACGTTCTGGATTCCCATGATCCTGATCGGTATCTGCCGATTTTCCGCCAGGCCCACTTGGCCGCTGGCGTTGGTGTTGGCATTCGGCGCCTTGATCGCGCTCGGCTTTGCACAGACCGTCGCACTGGCCATGCCCGGCGCGTGCGTCTACCTGGCGATCCGCAGCCTGCGCGAGCGGCGCGGCACAAGTCCATCGTCGTCGCGCCGCGCGTCCCTGCTGCAATCCGCAAGCGTCGTTTCGATCTGGTGCGCGGGCACGGCTCTCATTTACGTCCTGATCATCCGACATCAATCGTCGGAGCGGCTCGTTGCATTCTGGGAGGAGTTCTTCCCGCCCAGCGCACAGCCGTCTGACGTCTGGCGCCACGCGCGACTGCACGTCGCCGGTTTCTTCAAGTGGTTCTTCGAAGCGCTGCCCAATCTGCAATCGTCCGCCGGCGAACCGCGATTCAATTGGCCCGCCATCACGATGGCGCTAGCGGCGCTGGGCAGTCTTTACCTCGCGATCAAACGGCCGGCGCAGCTGGTACTGCTGATTTTCATGCCCGGACTCGTCGCGCTCGGCTTGTCGACGCGACGGATGTTTCCCTTCGGCGCCGTGCGTGTGAACCTGTTCATGCTTCCGTTCGTGATCCTTGTCGTGGCCTTCGGCATCGACACGATCGGCCAGATGCTGATTCCCTTGCGGAAAGCGATAAACACAAGGCTGAGCGCCTGGGCGAACAGACATCTGTCGCGATGGAACGCGGTAGTTCCGGCCGTCGCGATCGCCGGCATCGCCGTCACGTTGGCGTTGCCCCGAATCGACAAGGAGCGCCATGAACCGAAGGGCCGTGAGCACATTCGGCCGCTCATTGAACGGATGCTGGCCGACGACGAGCCCTCGGACATTGTTCTCGCGCTCGATACGCACGTCACGCACGCATGGAAGTACTACACGCGCGATCATCCGATCGAATTCGAAGTGATGAAGACGCGATGGAGTGATCGCGTGTTGCTCAAGAGCATCGCGAACAGAACGGCCGGTCATCGCCGCGTCTGGATCCCCGTTTCACATTTTGATCGCGCCCGGATCGAGGAGATTCTGGGATTGCTCGCATCCAAGTGGCCAAACCTCGCCGTCATGGACCGTCGAGACGCGATCGTTGCGTTCTTTGACGACGAACCGATGCCGACGCGCCTCTCGCGCGATGACTTCGAGCTTCGCGTTCCCAACGGACGCGAACGTGCCGAACTGGCCGTCGACAATGACGCAACAACACACTGGATGACATCAAGCCCACGGGAAGCGGGATGGCATGTCGACCTCGAACTGAAAACGCCGATGCGCCTCAGCGCCATTGTGCTCAATACGCCGATCTGGCCCGACGACTGGAGCCACGAGCTGTACGCCCATGTTCAGACTGACGCGAACGATCGTTGGTCGAGCGCCGATGTCTCTGTCTGGGAAGGACCGCGCACGACGATTCGGTTTGAAATGAACGAACCGATTCGGCGCATTCGCCTGACGAATGCCGAGCGACACGAGAAATTCCACTGGTCGATTCACGAATTGGAAATCTGGGCTCGAAGCGGAACTCCATCCACGCGCACAGAAAACGACGGCGCGCACTGAAGCCAGATGCGGGCGTCGTTTGATGGTTTCAAGAGAATATCAAGATCGTCAGGAGACTTTGACGAATCGCGCGACGCTGTTCAGATCGCGAATCAGCGAGGTTGTCGCCGTGAGTTCGCACGTCGTGCCTTTTTCGGGCTGACAAAGTCGCGGCGCCTTCGGCATGACCATCCAGATGCGACCACCGCGTTTGCGGCCGTCGAATTGTGATGATCGCATCGCCTTTCGCACCTTGCGGGCGCGTCGGCCTTCGGTATTCGAACGAAAAATGCGCGCGAGCGTCTTGGATGCCGCTTCGTTCGTGGGCGCCTGTTCGAGCGTCACTTTGATCTTGCTGCCGGGCTGAATGTCGATGGCCATAACGTCCTCTGCCTCCGAAAGTTTCGAGCCCCGCAATATATCTCCCGAATGTGAATTCCGCAAGATCCGCCCGGGCTCGGTTTTCATCCTCTCGCCGACGGAAAATCCGCCCCCGAACGGCGGAACGGGGCTAGCCGGGCCCACAGGTCCGTTCATGCCGCCATCGCGACACCTGCCATTCGACGGCCGAGCCGGCTTGACGGCTTTTCGAGCCGGGAATTGTCGCGTATTATTTCCCGGCTCCGAGCCGAAGTGGCGGAATTGGCAGACGCGTCGGATTCAAAATCCGGTTCCCGCAAGGGAGTGAGGGTTCGAGTCCCTCCTTCGGCATTGTGTCGCAAGTGACAATTCTCAAAAGGTTTACATGCCCGCGGCGAACCGCTCTGGAATCGCCGAAACAACGTCCATGACATTGCGTTACGCATCGGCGCCGCTGTTCGATTGGCCCCCCGGCAATACACGATCGATAATGGATCGCGTGAACCCGCGTCGCACACTCAAGTCCTGCGTTTTGATTCTCAGCATCGGCGCCGCCATCCTTGCGTGTTGGTGGTCCGTAGGAACGAATCTCCAGTCCGCGCGAATCCTCCTGACGGAAAGCGGCTTCTACTGCGAATACGTCCACGGGTTCAAACGCGACAGCGGTCTGGAATTCACCGGCCCGCACGGTCGATTCTGGATCATGCCCGGCGCCATGCTCGATTGGCCGTTTCTTGCATTGCAGGTTCCACACTGGGCACACATCGCTGTTACGTTCGCCTGGTTCGTCTTCCCATCACGGCGAAAGACATTCGATGAAACTCACTGCGCCGCCTGCGGATACAATCTCGAAGGAAACATCAGCGGCAAATGCTCTGAATGCGGCGCGGCATGCGATGCTGTGGCAACGAGTGCATGAGGCTTGACATGCAGGTCCAGGGAATCAGCGCGATCACGTTTTTTGTTCGCAACATGGCGACGTCGATCCACTTCTACGAGAGATGCGGATTCGCCATCGTGTTTGGCGGCCCAGAGGCCGAATTCACGACGCTCCAGGCGAACGAAGCGTTCGTCAATCTCATCGATAACAACAACTATCGACCGACACATTGGGGACGCGTCATATTCCGAGTCGCCAGCGCCGACGATCAATTTGACCAA
>JAJDEC010000032.1 GCA_029259995.1 Phycisphaerae bacterium | reverse complement strand
GCCTCGAAGACGACGGCCGCCGCACTGTCCTGTTCCTCGACGAAATCCATCGATTCAACAAGGCACAACAGGACGTGCTGCTCGGCGACGTCGAGGACGGTATCGTCATCCTCGTCGGCGCGACGACGGAGAATCCCTTCTTCGCCGTCAATTCGGCCCTCGTGTCGCGCAGCCAGATCTTCCAGTTCGAATCACTCAGTGAGGCGGACATTGCCCAACTCATCCGCCGTGCGCTGGTCGACAACGAGAACGGCCTCGGCAGGATGAACGCCGACATTACCGACGAAGCGTTGGCGTTTCTCGCAAAGATCAGCGACGGCGACGCCCGCCGGGCGCTGACAGCGCTGGAAGTCGCTGTGCTCTCCCAAGCCCCCCAGAAAAACTCAGCTGTGATCGCAGACGAAAAATCACCAGATCACCCAATCACCAGTTCGCCAAACAAGAATGCGCTGTCGCCCCTCGCTCCCGGGCGAGTCATCGTGGATCTGGAGACCGCCCAGGATTCCATCCAGCGCAAGGCGATCAACTACGATCCGACCGGCGACGGTCACTACGACGCCGCCAGCGCCCTGATCAAGTCGATGCGCGGCAGCGATCCCGATGCGGCGATCTACTGGCTGGCGATGATGCTGGAGGCCGGCGAGGATCCGCGATTCATTGCGCGACGCATCGCCATCTGCGCCGCCGAGGATGTCGGAAATGCCGATCCGATGGCACTCGTCCTGGCGAATGCCGCCGTGCAGACAACGCTCTTCGTGGGCCAGCCCGAATGCCAGCTCCCCCTCGCCCAGGCCGCGATCTACATCGCCTGCGCCCCCAAATCAAACGCCTGCACGATGGCCATCGGCGCTGCCGTCAAGGATGTGAAGGAAGGCCGCACGATCCCCGTGCCGAAACATCTGAAGGACGGCCACTATGCCGGCGCAAAAGACCTCGGTAATGCCACTGGCTATCAATACGCCCACAATGCGAAAGACGGCATCGCCGCGCAGGAATATCTCGGCGTCGATCGAACGTACTACGAGCCCACAGATCGTGGGCATGAGAAAGTGATCAGCGAGTATCTCACAAAGGTGCGAGCGATTCAGAAAAACGCGTAGGTCGGGTCATCGACCCGACACGAAGTCGAAAGTTTCCCGGCAATTCGGAGCGTTACTCAGCCTGCTCTTGCTTTTGACGAATTATTTCGTCAACTCGCGACTTCAGTTCTCCGAACTTCGTAACCGTCGCCATACGCCGCACAACGCTCAGACGCATCGATTTCTGCGACAGGTAATCACGATCAAGGCGACGCGTATCGACGACGTAGAAGTCCCAATAGGATGTATCCAGAATCGAACGTCGCGCCCGGACCTCATCGTCTTCAGTCAACACGCAGAATACATAGACGCGGGCGGATCGCCTTGCTTCCGAATCTGATTCGTTCGTGGCCGAATGCCAGGATTTTTTGGCGGCGATATCAAACTTGATAATAGGAGTCGGATTTTTCGCCCAACTTTGCACGTATGCAGAGGACTTCACTTCGATTGGCACGTCGTGATACCGAAGATCCACGCCGTCCCATTCGACCCGAGGAGCATCCGTTAGACCGAGTGCATGCGCGACAAGGAATTCCGCGAAGACGCCGCGATTCGTATTGACGAGGAGGTCCGCATACGCCCATTTCCAGAATTCGCCGACGGTCGCACCGTGAGAACCCTGAACAAGCGTATCATGGCCTATTGCCACCTTCGTCATTGCCCCGCCATCTGCCGATGCCGCATCCGCAACGACGCGGCCAATTCCGGCGTCAAGCGCTCAGTGCATTGCCGACAGGAAACGCCGGGCTCGTAGTCGTCGCGCTCACGATCTTCCGCCGACAGCGGCGCGCGGCAACCAAAGCACATGCTCCAATCGCCCTTTTGCAGCGCCTGCCCCACGGCAACGCGCTTGTCGAACACGAAGCAATCGCCCTGCCACTTCGATTCCTCCGCCGGTACGTCTTCCAGATATTTCAGGATGCCGCCCTTGAGATGAAACACGTTCTCAAAGCCGCGGGCGAGCATGAAGGCGCTCGCCTTCTCGCAGCGGATACCGCCGGTGCAATACATCGCGACTATCTTATGCCGCTGCGGATCGAGATTTGCCTCGACGTAGCCCGCGAAATCCGTGAACGTCCGCAGCTTCGGATCGACGGCACCCGCGAACGTACCGACGTGCGTCTCGTAGTCGTTGCGCGTGTCGATGACTGTCACTTCGGGATCGTCCAGCAACGCGTTCCATTCCGCCGGCGAAACGTATTGCCCGACTTGCTGCGTCGGATCGGCGTCGGGACAACGCATCGTGATGATCTCTTTCTTCGGTCGAACCTTGAATCGATTGAACGGCGTCTCTTCGCTTGTCGAATACTTGATGCCGTGTTCGCAGATACCGAATCGCTCGTCGAGGAATGCGATCATCCGATCCATCGCATCGGACTCCGCTGCGATCGTCGCATTGATGCCCTCGGGCGCCAGCAGGATCGTTCCGCACATTCCCGACAGCGTCGCCCCGAACGCCAGTATCTCTCGACGACGCGCGGGAATGTCCGCGATGCGGATGAATCGATAGAAGGCGGCGACTTTGTACATGATTCGATATATATAGGCGGACCGACTCAAACTCAAACAAATCGGAATCCCCACATCGCAGCCGCCCGGCACCCAGACGGCTCGAACCATCGGCTGAACGGCCTCCCATATCTCCAATCGCAAATCCCGAACTATGAAATCCGCTGCATCCATCGCAACGCCCCCCTTGCGGTCTCCCGAGTCTCGAAGAAAGGCCCGTGAGAGATTCTCACCAAGTGTCGCTTAGGACCTGAATGGTTGAAGCAACGGGCTTCGGCCGGACGGGCGTTCCGCGCGAGCGCCCCGTCTTTTTCTGAAGCCTGGCGGCCGGAACCGGGCGCCGAAACGCTTCGGCGATTCGGCAGCCATTCCCGCCGGAGACGAATCGACGTGCGAGCGAAGTCTCAACTTGCTCGCACCCATCAAACGCAAGGGAACACAAGATGCAGAAGACGATGAAGATCTCGATGTTGGGATGTGTGCTGATGGCGGCTTCAATGGGCGCCAGTTGCCCCTCCACTGGCGGTCTCCCCGTTCCCGTCGGATCGTTGACGATCACGAACAAGATTCGCACAGCCTGTTCGACGATGGACGGAAACATCCTCGAAGACGCCTATCTCAATGAACAGCTGATCCTCGTCGATGCGCTGAAAACCGGCGGCTCGAGCAAGATCGAGGCCGTCAGTGCATCACTGACGGCGTGCCTCGATCGAATCGAGCTGCCCTGCGAAGTCGTCGATTGCGCCTTCGAGGAAGACCTTCCGCTGAAAGTCAACTGCATGGAATGCGCGAAGGCGATTGCAGATCAGATCTACGGGGATTGACTCGCGGACGCTTCGATTGAATCGTTTGCCCGAGGACGCAGGGTCCGCACAGCGGACCCCACGCGGCTGTCCTGCCTATCCTCCAAGGCAGAAGCGCGGTCAGCGTGTGCCGGCGAATGCAGGATGGTCATCGACGGACGGATCGCTTGTCTGGTTGACCGGCGCCGTTCCGTCAGCATTCATCAGCCAGACTTCCGGAATGAGTCCCTGATCAAACGACGTGTAGGCGATCTGCGTGCCATCGGGGGTATAGACCGGTCGACCGTCCTGGACGCTATTGTCGGTATTGGTCAATCGGACCTTGTCCGTCCCGTCGACCTTCATGACGTAGATCTCAAGGTTGCCGTCTCGAGCCGAGGCGAATGCGATCATCGTCCCGTCCGGACTGAAG
>JAJDEC010000310.1 GCA_029259995.1 Phycisphaerae bacterium | reverse complement strand
AACGCGACGATGAAGAAAATCGCGAACAACTTCGCGCCGATTGCCATCGCGATCGCAATCCCCGCCAGGACCCAACGCCCCGCCGTCGGCCGTTTCAGATACCAGACATAGGCAAGCAATGAGATCGTACAGAAACACGCGGCGAAGATGTCGCCCTCCGTCATGCCGATCCGGGCGAATCCCAGAAAATACGGCGACAGGCTCAAAAGCGCCGCCGCCAGAACCGCTGTCCATGCGTCGAACAACATCGCTGCCAGTGTCGCGGCGGCGAGAATTGTCACGACCATCGCCAGAATGCTGACGAATCGCGCCCCCGCCACGCCGCTCCAGCCAAACCAGTCCGCCGCAATCGCGGAGATCATCATCGGCAGACGCATCTGTGATGGATCGAGCGGTTCGCCGCCCCGCAACGCCGATTCTCGGAATCCTTCAGATATGGAAAGATCGACTGCCTCATCCCAAAGCGTCTCGATGCCGCTTGCCGCCGACCAGGCGACGCATCCGCCGTAAATGGCGAACGGCAATGCGAGCGCAATGCCGAGAATCACGGTCATGGGAGTCGAATGGCGTGGAAAACCTTCGGACACAGATGAATCGTCTGTCAGGCGACGCCTAAGGGCGCGACGCGATGGCCTGCGCTAGCGGCTGAACGACGAGCGGAACGATCCGCCCCTCAGCCCACTCGAACGCCGTCGATAGTAACCCCTGATGCACGTCTTCAAGCGATTCGCCGCCACGCACGCCCCAGAAGCGGCGCATCGTCAGGAAGACAGTCAGGGGCTGCGGATCGAAACCACCTGTACGGACTTCAAAAGTTGAGGTTCGGCTCTTGATCTCAAGATACGCCTGCGTATCACACTCTTCATTCAGGGCAATGCCCAGAAACGGCTGCGCATCGATCGTCTGGTAGACATCTTCGTGGCCGAGCAACCCGGCAATCGGGCTGTCCGCAAAGAACGTCTCCGCGATCAACTGATCGTGATTCCCGCGATATTCAAGATCAAACCCCAGGACGACTTCCAGATGATCATAATCCAGCTCTCCAAGCGTCAAATGGTACGGCGCCATCTTCAGGATCGTCGCCCCCAAACGCTCGGCATCCGCTGTCGTCGTCGGATTGTGTTGCCCCATTCGGATCGACGATTCGTCGATTCGCAACCAGCGGCGCGTGGGATGATCGATTTCGTCCTCTTCCAGAACCAGCCCCGTATCTTCCCGGCGACGCATCCGCTTCATGGCCGGGAATTCGCGGCGAACACTGTCGAAGAAGTGAAGAACCGTCTCGCGCTCCGGCGACAGGTCCAGCTTCAGAAACAACCGCGAGGCCAGATGGAAGTCGTCGCAATGGGTGCCGAATGACAGACTCATGTCGGGGCTCCTCCTTGGTCCGACTTACTGAAACTCAACCAGGTTCCTGCATTATGAGCCTGTACCACCCACGGTTCAACTGTTCAAACACCTTTTCTGTGCCAGGTTGTCACTCGAATGTGTCAAAGGTAACCCCGCGTGATGGTGTAGAAGTACAGAACGCTCCATCCCATGGACAACAGCGCAAATCCCTGACGGCGGCCCTTCGTCGTCTCGGGCGCGACGACAATCAGCCAGATCAACACGAAGTCGAGACTGTATCGATACATCCCCGGCTGGCCGATGACGGGCCCGTGGTACAACATATGCGCGAGAATAATCGGTATCGTCGCGATCAACAGCCATCGGCGAACGGGATCCGCCCACCAGCGCCTGGCATCGAAGAAGACAAGCAGCAGCAGCGGCGTCGCGAACCAGATCGCGTTTCCGCCGTTGTCCCCCTCGATGTGCAGCCCGTCCAGGGCGAGTTCGAGCGACGGCATGTCCAGCCACATCGAGTAGAAATGACGTGGCGCAAAGCGCAATGAAAATACGCTGATTGAACCGTCCGCATTGTGAACCCCCGTCAGGTTCATCGAGTCGGCGTCCGCATCGAAGATGTACTTGTATCCCGTGTCGATCGGCGAATCGAACTTCAACTGATTCAACGTCATCGGAACCGCCAATGCGATCACGATCGGAATCCCCGCCTGCAACAACGCCCGACCTCTGCGCTCACTGCGCCATGCCAGGACGACAACCGCCAGCGAATACGCCAGCGTCGTCTGCCGGCACCACGAAGATACAAGTACGCCCAGTCCTGCCAGCCAGAATCGTTGTCGCCCGAGCAGCCCCGACGCCACCATCGCGATACCCGAATTCGCAAGCACCAGTTGCAGTGAGTAAATCCACGATTGATGCATGCCCGTTGCAACCGTCCACATGCACGTGCCCGCAAACAGCTGAAACGACAGAACCGCCGCCCACGCCGGCCGCACGCCGGTCCTTCGAAATGCGGAAAAAACCAGGATCGGCAATGGAATCGAGATCAGCAGATTCGTGACGATGGGATACATGACGGCCGGCGGGCCGATGATCCAGTCCTGAACCGTGAAATACGCGAAACTGACAATCGGCCACATGGGCGGAAAGACGTTGTAGAATTTTCCCCCGTATGTCGCAATGTCGACGCCGCCGTCCGGCAGATCCAGTCGGCCTTCACCCCACATCATTCCTTCGCAGACTGCTGGATTCTGCTCCGGCGTCATCGACCACTGGCTGAACCGAACGTTCGGCCCCAGGACGATCAGGCACGCCAGATACAATCCCACGATCGAGATAATCCGTTCCCGCCGGACGAAGACCGAAGTCGAACTCGCCTGTGATTCCGATGACATGCGTGCGAAATGTATGGCGAACGCCCGAAATTGCAAAAGTACGTCGCGTTGTGCATTCCGCGCCGAACATCATCCGCCTCGTGATTCCATTCGAATCATCCCATGGGAATCGCACGACGAACTGCCGCGCATTCGCTAAACTACAGAAGGAGCAATGAACCGACTGGCTCGGCCGTCCCGTACGCCGACCAGTGAGAAACCGCCTTCCAAAGCCAAACGTCAACAAGCGACTTCACATGCGAAGCGATCACGAACTCGATGCGGCGACACGCAAGGCGGAAAAACTGGGCGTGATGTGTGCGCGACGCCACATCCTTCTCTGCGCCGACACGGATACCGCCAAGTGCGCCCGCGCTCGGCAGATGCGCAAGTCATGGAAGTACCTGAAGGATCGCTTGAGCCAGCTGAAACTGGAGGGCCGCGGCATTCTCCGAACCCGGACCGCCTGCCTCGGCGTCTGCAAGGCCGGTCCCATCGCCATCGTCATGCCCGACGGCTGCTGGTACGGTCAATGCACCCCGAAAGTCCTGGAACGAATCATCCAGGAACATCTCATCGACGGCCGAATCGTCGAAGAGCATCTGATCGCGCGCATGCCTGTCGATGCTTCGCCAGAGAACGACGCCGGCAATCAGGCCGTGACGCTCGGCCGCCTGTAGCTCTCTCCTCGGCGCAACATCGCGTTCACAAACACCCGCCACGGATTCTTTTGAAACGGCCATCGAATCGCCGCGTGGGCGAGATCATAGATTGCAGCCGTCCAATCGCCGTTCTCGAGGTAGTGCATCCCCGATCGCTCGTGAATCCGTGATATCGCACGCAGCTTCAGCAACCCTGTCGAGTCCAATTCGGAGAAGAGTCCATCATAATCATCGACCAGCGCGACCATTTCACGACGATGACGTTCCGGGTTCGAGAAATGCGCCGGCCCGGGCCGCTGACGAATCATCGCCTCCTCAACGATCGCCACGCGATGCGCGGCAAGCAGGTCGATCGCAATCCGGCGATCTTCACAGCACTTTCCGGCAGCAAACCCGCCGACAGACTGAAATGCCTCGCGCCGTATCAACATGGACGAACACAATCCCGTAAAAATATTCCGTATCAGGAGTTGCTTGCGCATCACGATCGGATTCGTTGTGCCCCGCCAACCATGCCATCGCCAATCGCACGCCGACTCACTCCAGACGTCCGACCCCGTAATGCAGAATGACGCGTCTCGCGCCGCGCGCATCGCCGCCAGTTGCACGGAAAGCTTGTTCGGAGCCCATTCATCGTCGGCATCGAGAAACGCGAACAATGATCCCGTCGCAATCGATGCCCCGCGATTCCGTGCTGAAGAAGCCCCGGCGTTCTCTTGACGAACATAGCGAACTTCACTGAATCGACCACAAACCGACGCCGTGTCGTCATCGCTGCCGTCATCGACCACGATGATCTCATCCGGCATGCGCACCTGCGCCACAACGGAATCCAGCGCGGCGCCGATCACACTGGCCGAGTTGTAGCTGGGGATAATGACGGAAATCGTCGCGTCGTCGTCGCGCCGTCCTGGATGCCTCGATGTCGCATCTGCGTCATTCATGCGGAAGGACCCCTCACTCGACGCGTTCCACTCGCCGATATGGGACGCATCGGAAGTCCATCCCGTTTTGCTGCACTCGAGATACGGCTAAACTCCCTGTTCGCGATGGCCGCCATGCACGAAATCAGGAATCGGCTGCCGTTTTCGACGCGCAATACTTGCGCGACTTCAGATTTGACAGGAATGCAGTTGACGCCACGACCGAACCGATTTCCAAGCGCCCGACGCCTTTCTGGGCGTAAGGCGTTCGCACGAGTCTTTGGCGGTCGACATTCGGCCGGGAATCGATTCCTCGTGGTCTACGCGATGCCGAACGACCTGGCGTTCGCACGCCTCGGCCTGACCGTCGGCCGCCGACTCGGCAATTCAGTCAAGCGGAACAGCCTGAAACGCATCTTGCGCGAAGCCTTCCGTCTCGAGTCCACGAATCTCCCCATCGGCTACGATCTCGTCTGTGTTCCGCGCCCGAACGTCGAATTGACTCTCGAAACGGCCCGTCGAAACATCGTATCCGTTTCTCGTCGCGCTGCCGAGCGCGCTTCCGCCAACAGCAAGCCATAGGCCGTCCCCCCGTCAGATTCCGATATCTGCGCAATGCCGACGGACGGGGGCGAAAACAAGTCAACCCCGGATCGGGGCTGCCCGATTTGAAAAATGTTCGATCGCGGACCTTCTGGACCACGATGCCAGACCCACAACCCGCTTTCGTCGCCCACGCGATCGAGAGCGGTCTTCCCACCAGGCCGAGGCTTCCTTTGTGAAGTCTCGGCTTTTTTTTCGTTCTTCACGGATTTGCGGGACGACGGCGCATCACGCTCTGGAATTCGGATCATCCGCCGCGACGGATCCCGGAGTTCACACTTGACTCGAGAGAGCCGTTCATGGATAGCCCAGGCGAAGGATCCTGGAGGGATCTATTGAGAATAGCCCCGCGATTTATCGCTGGGGCGCGCGGCTCCAAATACCAAGATCCGTCCCGTACGGACGGAACGAGTGCCACGCGCCTGGCTCACGCCGGCCCTCCAGGACGGCAATGCATAAGAACTCTCATCGCATTCCCGGCCTTGAAAAAGACTGGGCTATCTTCATGTCGTCCCTACCGGGACTTGGTGGAATGCAGCCGCCGCGTCGACAAGAGCCGCCAACGGTCCCCGCAAACCCGTGAAGAGCTTTGTTCTTCGAATCATCGAGGGCGACGATCAGAACGCGGCAAGTTCGCCCACGATCTCCTCGACAAGATCCTTGATCGTTGCAATGCCGATGCACTCGCCGCGGCCATTCAAGACAATGGCCATTCGACCATATTCCCGCTGGAGCGTGCCCAGGGATTCGAACACACTCGTATCACCGCTGATCCGACTCGTCGCTCGCGCCAGTGTTTTCATCTCGACGCCCGGATCCGCGTTTAGAATGTCGATGATGTGCACAATGCCAACGACGTGACGCCTTTCAGTTTCGTACACGGGCATTCGCGAGTATCGCGTCTTCGCCAGACGCGATTCCAGATCAGCCCGCGTTTGATCGTGCTCCGCCATGACCACCGCTTTCAGCGGTACCATCACATCGCGAACGCACATCGTGTTCAATCGATGAATGCGCTCCACCATCGAGCTCTGTGCGACGGACAACGTGCCTTCCGCCGCACTTTCTCGAAGCATGTGGTAGACTTCCGCTCGAGCAGGCATCACGCCCAGGGGCCCCTTGCCCTTTCGCAGGAATCCAATCACGACTCGAGTAATCTGCCGCTGGATCAGCAGCAATCCCGTTGCCCGGCACGCGACATGCGTCAACTGAATAAACCCTGAAATTCGCCGCATCAACGCATCCGCGTTCAGATGAAAAATGTTTTTTGGAACGATCTCTCCGAAGATGAAGACCGTCGGCGTCAGAATCAACGTCGTGTACAACTCTGCCATCCGATCGCGCTCGACTTGTCCGCTGATATCGAGCGTCTGCGCAAAAACGACGGTCAGGCAGAAGGGCGCCATGTAATTCGCGATGTTCGTCCCCACGAGCGATGTGAACAGCAGCCCCGTACGATCCTGCATCAATCGCTGCAGTCGAATCGCTGAAGATTGCCCTTCATGCGCGTTGATGCGCAATCGCGTCGTATTCAGTGAATACACGCCCGTTTCGGCCCCGCTGTAGACGCCGGACAACACGATTGCAACCAGACATCCGACAATCCAGAATGAGAATTCAGTCGCGGAGAGCTCGGCCAGCATCATGACGACGCCCCCTCGGGATCGCCGTTCGAGTTCGCCGGCGCCGGGGCCCCGCCTGACTGGGCCAGGAGCACGCTCAAATCAGGCGTCTCCGCAATCGGTTCGTCGAGCGAAACCCGCACACGAATGATCCGTCGATTGCGCATATGAACGACCGTCAGCCGGGCATGAAACAGCCGTACTTCGTCGCCCGTCATCGGCAATCGATCGAGCTCCTGCGCCACAAGCCCGCCGAGCGTATGGATTCGCGTCTCGACTTCCGGCAATTCAAAGGCGCGGCAGAAATCGTGCACATCCAGATTCGCATCAGCCATATACGTCGAGTCATCAATTCGACGCAGCGCCGGCAGATCGGCCCGTTCGTCCGGTGACCGCAGATCGCCGACGATGGACTCGACCAGATCTTCCATCGCGACCAGTCCCGCCAGACCGCCGTACTCATCGACGACCAGGGCGACTTGCGTGTTCGTCTGGCGAAAATGCCGCAGCACGGCTTCGCACGTCGCCTGTTCCGGAATGTAGTGCACAGGCCGAATCATCGTATCAATCGGCCGCTCCGTATGCAGGAACAACTGCTTCGCGGATACGATCCCCACGATGTTGTCGACATCATCCCGATACACGGGAATCCGCAGCAGTCGATGCTTACGAATCAACGACTTCAGCACCTCAACCGGCTGATTGAGATCGAAAGCAATCACGTCCACTCGAGGCGTCATCACGGAACTGATGCGCAACGACGACAATTCCATGAGCTGATGCAGCAGATGGCTCTCGCGATCGTCG
>JAJDEC010000309.1 GCA_029259995.1 Phycisphaerae bacterium | reverse complement strand
GGGGCACACGATTCCCGTGGACGGCGTTCTGCTGATCGGCGATTCCAACAACATTGACCTGGCTTCGCCTGCCGAAGTGGATGTCGATATCCTCGGATTTGCGATCGAGAACAGCGACAACATGACGCATCTGCTCGTTTTCACGTTCTTCGGCGCCTCGGGTGACGATCTGGACACGGATGACGACTGCGTACTCGATGTCACGCCGTGGGTCGGCGAGCTCGATCGCGTCGCCACAATCATCGCCACGAACGACAATCTCGGCTCCAACGAATGCCATTACGGCACGGGACCTGCGGACACGCTGGCGACGCAACTGTTCCCCGGCTATCCGACGCACGTTCTGCGACTGCCGAACGGTTCGGGCGGATGGCGGATCGGCACGTTCCTGCAGATGGGCGATCCTGTATATGACACACCGGGTACGCCAAACGTTCTTGCGGACGGCGCCTGCTGTCTGCCCAACGACACGTGTACGGACACGAACTTCTTCGATTGTGCCGATCAGAACGGCGCTTTCCGCGGAGAAGGTACGGATTGTCTCGATGTTGGCATCTGCGATTGCTCGACGATCGAAGACATTAAGCTCGATGCGTTGCTCGCGACGGGTTACATCCTCTGCGATGTGACTGTTGTTGAGACTGTCAATCAGGGCGGTGACTTCGACGATGATCGCTCGTTCACGGTTCAGGATCAGTCGGGCGCCAATGTCGGCCCCGGTGGGACCGAACGCGGCATTCGCATCGTCGGTGACATGGTTGCCAATCCGGCACTCGTGGCCGTGTTTGACGCCCTGGCCGAAGGCGACATCATCGATGTCGTCGGTACGACGGAAGACGTCGGCGGCACGCTTTACCTGCGTGTCGACGCGGCCTCGGACATCACGGAAACGGGAACGGGCGGTACGTTCAACGTACCGACGGTTTCGGCCGGCGACTTCGCGGTTGGCTCACTGACGGGCGAAAACCTCGAAAGTGTACGCGTTCGTGTGCCGTGTCTCGGTTTCATCGACGGCGGCGGCGTCTTCTCGACTGACACGTCATTCGCAGTCACAGACGGTGGTACCACGTTCGACGCACGAATCAACGGCGTTGACAACGCGGTGCTCCCCATCGTCGGAACGACGATTCCTCAGGAAGCGGTCGATGTCATCGGCGTCTTCTCGGAGTTCGTGAACTACCAGCTGTTCCTCCACGAGTCGGACGACATTCTCGCTCCGACGACGTGCGTCGGACAACTTGGCGCCTGCTGTGAATCAAACGGCACGTGTTTCCAGACAACGGGCCCGATCTGCATCGCGGCCGGTATTGACGGAACATTCCAGGGCGTCGGTGTTTCATGTGCACCGAATCCGTGTATTCCTGCCACAGGCGCTTGCTGCATTGCGGCGGTCTGTACGCCGGATCTGACGGCGACGGAATGTGCCAACATGGGCGGCGAATACCTCGGCGACGATTCGACGTGTGAGTTCGGATGTCCGGACGTGCTGGGCGTCATCATCAACGAGATCCGCATCGATCAGGGCGGCGCCGACAACGACGAGTACTTTGAACTAAAGGGCGTTCCCGGAACGCCGCTCGACTCGTTGACGTACCTCGTGATCGGCGACGGTACGGGCGGAAGCGGTGTCATCGAAGCCGTGGTTTCCCTGGCGGGTGAGACGATCAAGGCGGATGGGCTCTTCCTGGCGGCCGAAGCGACGTTTGGCGTCACGTTCCCGACTGCGACAGTCGATCTGACGACAAACCTCAACTTCGAAAACTCGGACAACGTCACGCACCTGATCGTTCAGGACTTCTCCGGCAACAACGGCGATGATCTCGACACGAACGACGACTGTGTTCTCGATGTCACTCCCTGGGGCGTGATCGTTGACTCGATTGCACTCCTCGAATCGGACAACGACGTCGGCGGACCAGCGGCCGGGCAGGAATGTCATTACGGCCCGCCGTCTGTCGGTCCGGATGGAACCTTCGTTCCGGGCCATGTCTATCGATGCCCGACGGATCCGATGGGGCCGTGGCTCATCGGCGGATTCGCACCCGGCACGGACGACTCGCCGGATGCCGAGAACCCGTGTGCCGACGGCGCCTGCTGTTTCGACGGCGGCGGTCGCGGTGCACCTTGCCCATGCCCGGGTAACTTTGATGACACGGGCGCAAGCGCGGGACTGGTCGATCTGGCCGACGTGCCCGGCTTTGTGGCGGCGCTGCTTTCAACGGGTGACAACTGTGCGGACATCAACGGCGATCTCGCCGTCGATGGTCTGGACGTTGCCGGCATGATCGTGCTGGTGCTCAACTCCGAGCCCTGCGTGGCTGCGGGTTGTGTTGAAGGACTGACCGAAGAGGACTGCACGAACATGGGCGGCACGTTCCTCGCGGGCCTGACCTGCGATCCGGATCCGTGCGGTCCGACGGGCGCCTGTTGCGACGGTGGCACCTTCGAGTGCGCCGACGTGACGGAAGCCGTCTGCACGGCCAACTTCCCGGGTCGAATGTATCTCGGCGATGGCTCGACCTGTGCAGTGGATTGCCAGATCACGGCGATCGACATTGGCGAATGCTTCTCGCAGATCGACTGCAGCGGCGTGACGCAGTGGTGTGCCTACCAGGTCGATGCAATCGATCTGGCCGGTTCGACATGCACGTCATTCCTGGTGCAGGTGAACGAGCTGATCAGTATTCCGTGCACGGGTTCGTGCACAACGGGTCAGTTGACGTTCCGCTGGGTCGATGGCGCAGGTCCGGGTCAGGACTGCATCTTCACGGCAACCTATGCCGGCGGTACGCCCGCCTGCAGCCCTGGAGCCCTTGGCACGACGTTCGGCCTCCTGCCGTAACCTAGGCCGATAGGCTCATCGTTAGCGTAAAAACTGCCCCCGACCGTCGCATTGCTTCGGTCGGGGGCTTTTTCGTTCTATAATCAGTGAATCGGCCGACGAAACGCGCAGGATGCTCGTAAATCGCGCCCGGTAGGTGAGTGCGTCACACATGGCGGATTCTTTGTCCGTCATGGACGTCAGGGGAACAGGGTTATGCGATTAAGACTGTTGATGTGTGTCATCGTCGCCGTGGCGACGCAGGTTCATGCGGATGTGCGCGTGTGCACGTGGAATCTGCTTCAATTCTCGTCGAGCGGCGTTTCGGGCAATCAGCCGCGGATCGATGCATTCAAGCTCGTCCTTTCCGAAATCGATCCGGACATCCTGGTTGTTCAGGAATTCGCGGACACGGCGACTGTGACGTTTCTTCGCGACACGATTCTCAATGCCAGCGGCGGCCCGGGCGGACTCGCCGGCACAGACGAGCACTACAGTGCCGCGACATTCACCAACACGGGCACGAATCTCGATCAGGCGTTGTTCTATCGCGATGCCGTCTTCAGTGAGATCACGGGTTCCTATGCGTTCATCGCCACGAGCCCGAGGGATACACCGCGTTGGCGTATGCGCCCAGTGGGGGCGCCGACGGATGAAACGGACCTGTTCATCTATTCGATGCACCTGCATGCCAGCGACGCTGTGAGCCGAAACGTTCAGACGCAGGTCGTTCGGGCCAATGCCGACGCCCTGCCCGCAGGGACGCATTTCATCTACGCAGGCGATTTCAATATCGATTCCAGCAACGAGGCCTCCTATCAGAACCTCATCAGCTCGCAGGCGGACAACGACGGTCGCGCCTTTGATCCGATCAATCGGCCGGGAACCTGGAGCAATTCCAGTTTTGCGGATATCCACACGCAGTCGCCGCATTCGAACAATCCGTTCAGTCCTCCGGGCGGCGTTGGCGGCGGCCTGGACGATCGATTTGACTTCCTGCTCTCGTCGAACGCGCTGCTGGACGGAATGGGATTCGACTACATTCCCGGTACCTATCGCGCCTTCGGCAACGACGGCAATCATTACAACCAGGACATCAACGACAGTCCCGTCATCCCGGAAGGCGCTGCCGTCGCCGATGCGCTGCACGCGGCGTCGGACCATTTGCCCGTCATCATGGACCTCAATGAACCGATCGCGCTGCCCGAAATCTCGCTGACGCCCTCTGCGATTCTCAATTTCCCGTTGGCGCTCGTTGGCGGCGTATCGACGGCGAATCTGACCGTGACAAACACGGCCTCGCCGCCGACGGATTCGCTGGAGTACTCGTTCAATCCGCTCGCAGGATTCCAGTTGCCCGTCGTGACGTTCTTCGAGCCGGCCGGCGGGGGAGGACTCGATCATCTGCTCGGCATGGACACGTCGACCAGTGGCAACAAGCTCGGGATTCTGCAGATCAACAACAACTCCGGAAACGCTTCGCCGATCAAGACGATCGTGTTGTCAGGCGCCGTGCTGGATCACGCCCGGCCGTCGGTCACACCGTCAAATCAAACGACCGACGGGGCCATCGAATTCAGTACTGCTGGCGGCGAGATCGTCGATGAGACAGCGCGCGTCTACAACGCGGATTACGAGCCATTTCTGTCCGCGTCCATGAGCGTGACGCAAGGCGATGTGCTCAACAATGCGTCGGGTCGATTCAGTCTTGTGGCGTTTGTGCCGGCCAACGGAATCACGGACTTCCAGGACTTCACGATTCGGTTTGACGGCGTCGGGGCGGCGCCCGGCACTTACACGGCGGATCTCGTGTTTGCGACGGAGGACGACTCCCTGTTGAGCGGCGCGATGATGCTGTCGGATGTCACGTTCGCACTCAGCGCGACGATTCCCACGCAGGGCCCGTTGCTCGGAGATTTCAACGAGAGCGGCGTCGTCGAAACGGGTGACATACCAGGAATGATCGCGCTTCTGCTCGATCCGATCGGCGCGTCGCCGCAGGATCAGTTGATCGGCGACATGAACCAGGACCTCGTCAACGACGCGACGGACTTGCAGTTATTCATCGACGCGATGCTGCCGTAAGTGGGCTGGTGGGATCGGAGCGCCGCGTGATTATTGGTTCAGAAAGGCGTCGATGAATCCGTCGAGATCGGCGCCGTCGAATTCGTAGTCCATCGTGAAGTCGGCGCGTGCAAACGGGTCGAGCGTCGGGAACATCGTTCGATAGTCGTCGTATCCATCCAGAAGCAACATCGCGAAGAGATCCGCATCTGTCGCGTTGATCACGCCGTTGTTGTCGAGGTCGCCCGGGATGAAATTCCCGTCGTTCACAATGTCGAACTTCGCAATCGGATCACCGATCACAACCTGTTGCCAACTCAACGCGGGAAGTGACGAATACGCCGCTTCCGCCCATGTGAGTCGATTGCTTTCCGCCGGGAACAGCAGCCGCGGAAGCAGGTATTCGTTGTCCGCAACGCTGAACGACAGGGGTTCCCAGACGTTGCCGATCGCAAACGTTCCCCCGACGCCGATGAAGTCCGTGACCTGCTCCTGAGAAAATTGCGTTGCGAGCCCGTTCAGGCCGCGGCCGTTGAACGATTCGATCGTGTTGAATACGGCGCCCGGCAGGAAGTTGAAATCCTCGATATACGTGCCCGCTCCGGGCGGGTTCTCGCCGCCCCCGTTGAAGCTGTGGTTCTCGCCATAGGAGGCGTATCCCAGCAGCGGGGAAGGTTCTTCGATTCCCGTGATGAAGTCCGACGTATCGTCGTAGATGACATTCCAGCCGAACGACAGCAGCAGGGCCGTCGCCTCTTCGTAGTCGTCTCCCGCGTTGAACGGATCGCCCGTCGTGAACAATCCGTCGTCGTCGAGTTCGTTCCCGACGGCAACGTTGAATTCGTCAAAGAGGATCGTCGCCGTTCCCATGTTGGCGAGGAGTCGTCGGGATCGTTTGACGAGCGCGACGGCTTCCTCCGTCGAGTTGGCATCGATCCGACAGACGAGATACATATCGCCGGGGCGAAGCCGATTGGATGCGGACGACGGGCCCCACGCGATGTTGGACAGATTCGCGAACGGATGC
Source organism: Phycisphaerae bacterium (assembly GCA_029259995.1). Classification (GTDB taxonomy): domain Bacteria; phylum Planctomycetota; class Phycisphaerae; order UBA1845; family UTPLA1; genus ECT2AJA-110-A. The sequence continues at coordinate 10,748 of JAJDEC010000309.1, read as the reverse complement.
GCGTTCTGTATGAACTGCCGCGTGAAGAAGTTGATCGGCGTTGTCACCGTGTGATACGGATTGACAATCATGTTGTCGAGCAGGCTGTCCATAACGCCGCCCGCCTCGCCGGCGCCCATGTCCTGCCACAGGAGCACGAGTTCGGCGTCGAGGGACGCGCAAGTCGCGTCGCCAGCGCTGAGTTCTCCGCCGATCAGCGACACGTTGTCGCAGACGAGGCCGTTGTCCGTGTCCAGGATTCGATGCGGGAAAGGTCGAAGCAGGAGGATGGAGATAATCCCCTGCGGCGTCGGATCGCCCGGGGCATTGAGGTAATCGCGAATCGGATCGCGGACCATCGACGTGAATTGGACCCACGTGAGATCCGCGCCGGTCAATGCCGCGTTGTTCAGGTTCAGTATGTTTTCCGGGGGAAGATCCGGGTGAATGGCGATGTAGGCCGCCAGCACCTCTTCAGAACCCGCTGCCGTGCTGTTGTAGACGACGAGCACTTCGTCGGCCGTGATGCCTGCCTCGGCGATGCTCGAATGTAGCGCGACGAAACTCAGGGCCGCCGCGATCATTGTGCGACGCCAATTGGCCATGCCTCGATTCGTGAGCTCCGTCATTGCGTTTCCCCGCCTGTTGCCCATCCACTGTTGATTGAGACGTGCGTCCCTCATATCGCCCCCGCGCGGGAGGCGACTCCGAGGATTGTATGAAACCGCCACGGCAATGTCTCGGATCCGCGCGGCGCTCAATTCCAGACTGGCCGCATCCGGACGACCGATTCAGGAATCGCGAGAACGAACACGAACGCGCTTTCGCCGAACACGTCGCCGCAGGATCGCGATACCCGACATCGAACCGATCATACCGAAGCTGATGCACGGACCGCACAGCGGGATGCCCAGAAAGCTCTGGAGAAGATAACGAACGAGACATGGATCGAGATCTTCCAGTCGGAATCCCAGGTCCTCATCTGGGATGTCGATCGGTTCCTCTTCGTCGCCCGGACCTTCCATGTCAATCGGCGTATCGAGGCAATCCGGGACGCCGTTCTGATTCGTATCTTCTTCTGACGCACCACATCCGCAATCGCCGGGAATGATTTTGCCGGGATCGTTCGGGCACAGATCGGCGCAATCCTCCAGGCCATCGCCATCGCTATCGGTTTCCGGGTTGCCACAGTCGCAGATTCCGATCTTCGATTTGTTCGGATCCGATGGGCATTCGTCGCAGGCGTCGGGCACGCCGTCTTCGTCCGTGTCAATCGTGTCGTCGCCGTCCGGACAGATGTCATTCGGATCGGACACGCCGTCGTTGTCCGAATCGGCAATGATGTCGATCGAGAACGTCAGCATGTTGTTTTCCGAATTCTCATCGAGGGTTCCATCGATTCGGAATTGAACGGAACGTGTCCCCACGGCGTCTGAAGTCGCGCGGATTGTCGCGGTGATGATGACCGTGTCGCCGCTGGAGATTTCCGGCAGTTCGCAAGTCGTGTCGTTGGGCATGGCGACGCATGTCGCCATCGAGTCGACGATGAGGCCTGCGTCAGGGAGGGCGCTGAGCGTTGCCCCCGGGTCCTCGTTCGGTCCGTTGTTTCGAATTCCCAATTCAATGGCGACCGACTCATTTCGGCGCAGGGTTGTGGGCGTGCTGATGGCAATGAGCTGGAGATCGGCCGATCCCTGGCTCGTTTCGATGACGAGACTGGCCGTGTTATTGTCCGGCGTCGGATCGGATGCATCGCCCGTGACAAGCGCGGTTGTCGTGAACAAACCTTCCTGATCGACGCGCACTCGAACGTCGACAACGTACTCGGCGTCAGGCTGCAATTCGCCGATCATGCAGGACAATTCGTCGGCGCTCATGGCGCATTCCATTGGCAAGGCGCCGCCGGATACAAACGACAGTCCAATGGGCAACGCATAGCGCAGTCCCACATTTTCTGCCGTATCGGGCCCGAGATTCAGAACGGTAATTGTCGCGTCAATCTCGTCGCCCGGATTGGCGTTGACGGGCCCTGCCGGTGTGATGGAGACGTCGAGATCGGCTGCCGCCGCGCCGGAAGCCATGATGTCGCCCGTGACGACGAGGGCGAAGCCCTGGGTGTCGACGTTGACTTCGGCAGCGACAACTGTTGCGCGCCATTGTCCGACTTCCGGCATCAGGCGATGGACTTGCTCGCTGTTGTTCAACATGTCGCTCGATCCGCCCGTTGTCGATTCCGTACCCTCGAAGTCATTCCCGACGTACGTCGTCCCCGAGGGAGACGTGACAATCAGATTGAGATCGTTGACAGGCGCGAAGGACGTGCCAACAGTGGATGGAATGTCGGCGAAGACCATCGTGATCTTCAGGGGCTCGTTGGCGGACAGGACTTCAAAGACGAATTCGTGTTGGTCGTTCGTTTCCAGGCCCGCATTGTGGCGGACATCATCGATGAGGAGCCGCCGAGTCTCGCCGTCGAAATAGAGGGGGGCGTCGAGCAGGATGCGTCCCCAGCCCTCGCGCGCTCCGAAGTAGCCTTCAATGCCGAGCATGTCCACCGCGGAGTTGATCAGGATCGCCTTGACGAGCGAACCGGACGGCGTGAGTGCGTCGGATGGGTTGGCAACGCCTGACGGATAGAAGCCGTCCGTGAAATACTGTCTGGCCATCGCAGCCATACCGGATGTTGCGGGGGCGGCCCACGATGTGGCGCAATCGCGCGTGACGACGTCGCACGCCGTTCCGAAGTTCGCCGAAGTCGAATCACAGCCAGGCATCCAGACTTCGGGCTTCTGGCGGCCGTCAATTGTCGGTCCCGTTCCGCCGCTTCCCGGGGCGTCGCGACTTTCACCGTCGCCTGATGCGCCGACGGCGAGACAGTTCTTCGCGTTCTCCGGCGAAAGGATGGGCGTCGCCGCGCCGCCGTTGATCACGGCGAAGATGACGAGATCGTCTTCGTTATCATGCGAGAAGCCGTCGATGTCCCGCGCCCATGCGTTGTAGCTGTTGTCGACAGTTGCGCCCCATGAATTGCTATGGATACGAGCACCGTCGTTATGGGCGATCGTCAGACGATCGAGTAGATTCACTGTCGTGATCGTTGCATTAAAGTCCTGAAAGACGAGCCTGCTTGCGAAGGCCATGCCGAACAGATTCGCGTCCGGCGAGTCGCCGATCGGATCGCCGGTCAGCGCTCCGGCGACATGTGTGCCGTGCCAGCCGAACAGGGCATTTTCGCCGAGGCCGTAATACCCCTGGATTTTTCGATGCTGATTGCCGAACGGCGCGTCGTCGAAGAACGCGCAGTGATTCTCGTCGAGATCCCAGTCGATCAACCCGACGATCTGATTCTCGCCGTGAAGTCCCTGATCCCAGATCGACGTGACGTTTGGAATATTGCTCTGCGCGATCCAGGCGGCCGACTGATTGCGCGGCGTCCCTTCCGGCGCTTCTTCGATGAACCGCACGTCGGGCACGTCGCAGAGTTCCGAGACGCGCGTCGCGGGGATGTCGATCGTCAGCATGGGGGCCCGGCGCGATTCGGGCGAATTGCAGACTTTGGCCCCGCACGACGCCACGGATTTTTCAATGTCATCAAGGCTTGTGTCCGGTGCGAGATGCAGCACCAGCCGCTTGTCGCCGGCGCGTTGCAGGGCATGCCGCGACTTGGTCTTGAATGGTTTGTTCTCGGCGATCTTCGGACAGAGTTTCCAGCCGGGATCGAATTCGCCCAGCCACGTCACGAATCCCAGTTGACGGACGGCGGGGCGATTCGCTTTCGACAGGCCCACGCGCCACGCGTGTCGAGGAATGTAGTCGCCGATGTCCACGCCGGCGCCAATCAACGCGCTGCGACGCTGCGGCGTCATCGGACCATCGAGCTTGATGACATAGTCTTTGTCTGCCTTGAAATTGAGCACTCTTCCGTCGAGCAGGGAGGGACGATCCTGTGGATCAACTGTCACGGCTCTCAGGTACAGCAGCCCATCGTCGACGGCTTGCGCGGCGGCGCTCGATCCGGCAATCAGGAGCCCGAGCGCCGCGCAGAAACAGGCGCGTTTGTATCGATTACCCATAACACCCCTCATGTGTGTGCGGCGCTGCATCGACGCGGCGGTACCTCGCAATAGTGGGCGAGGTTCAAACACCGGCCTCGTCGGGGCGGCGCCGTGCCAATTGTATGAGGGTTTCGAGGGGCGGGATCAACTTTCCGGGCGCGAAAATTCGGCGCCGGCCGTCCGGTATGCGAGTGAGCGTCAAGTGACGGGTCCGCAACTAGAGAAATGACGCAGTCCTGATCGGACGTGGTCGGATGTCTGCTGGTGTGAATTCAAGGATCGGAACGGGAACTGGGCTCAAGACCGGGCCGTGGTCTCAGCCGTACCAGGTCGGCGGGGCGAGTTTCTCGATCACCTTGCACGCATTCGGATCGTTGACGGCAAATTCCGCGCCGATCAGAAATCCTTCCGGATGAATTTCACAATGGCGGATAATCGCGGGCACGCGGGGAGAGCAGACATCTGACCAAAAGAGTTTGACGCCGATCAGCGTGCCCCCCCGAAATCCTGCGTCGCAGAGGAATCCGAGACCTTCGTCGGAAATGTCGCAGAGTGTTCCGGCGACGTCCGTGGATCTGGATATGTCGAGATTGACCACGAGAAGGGGACATTCTCGGTGCTGTCGCCGATTGTTGCGGCGATTTCTGTACAGCAGCTGATGCGTTCCCGACGTCGCGGCGACGAATCGCTCAATTTCGCGCACAAATACCATGGAGACAGGATTCGTGGAGATGGAATGCACGTGAGTCTCCTCAGCAATGACACGGCGACGATACCAGCAACTCCAAAAAGGCTACGATACGAACTCTCCGCAGATATCCGATTCGACAGGCGCCGCCGATAACATTCGCCGTGCGATTCCGCAGTCACGTCGCACGTATGGCGGCCGGATAGGGATACCTAATCGTACGACAGCCAAGGTCCGACATATTTTGCGTGAAACATGCGTGAGGAGGCGTGATTTGCGGCCGTTAGGGATTATATTCCGGGGTGGTGGAATCATTGCGACCTGCCTTGGGGGCGACGCGCCTACCTACGAAGTTGGATTATCGGCAAGTGAGGGAACGCCGCGCATGCGACGGTCATTGATTCGAGCATTCCCAGTTCTCATTGTCTGCGCTGCATTGGCGCCGACGGCGATGGTTCGCGCTCAGAGCGACGACTCACGCCCCGTGATCATTCAGGGCGGTACCGTCTGGACCGGCACGGATCGAGGCACGATCGAGTCGGGCACTGTCGCGCTGCGGAAGGGCAAGATCTGGCGCGTCGGACCCGCCGGGCGGAGTGGTCCGCCAAGGCCGGGCATGCAGACGATTGATGCCGACGGGAAATACGTCACGCCCGGTCTCATCGATGCATGGACGATGCTCGGTCTGGACCTGGGAGGCGCCCCAGGCGCCGGCGCCAGTTTGAGCGCGGCCGACGCGATCAACGGTTTCGCGACGCATGTATTTGAAGACGCACGGCGAAGCGGCGTGACGAGTCTCTGTATTGAACCGCCGGCCGGCGGTGGAATTGCTGGAACAGCCGCAATGGTTCGCCTTGCGAACCTCAACGACCTGCGATCGACGACGACGGAGTCGATCAGCCTGGTTGCTCGTTTGGGGCTTGGCGTCCGGGGACCGATTGGTCGGCTCGGCGAGATCAAGGCATTGCGAGAGATGTTCGAACAGGCCGCTGCCTATCGCGAGCAATGGGACGAGTACAACGAGAAGCTTGAAGAATATGAGAAGAAACTGAAGGACGGCGAAACCGTCAAGCTCAAGAAGGACGACGAGAAAAAGGAAGAGAAGACCGAGACGAAAAAGCCGGATGCGCCGCGACGACGATCGCGACGTGGGCGGCGTCCACGTCCGCGCCCCAGCAATTTCTCGACAATGACGGATGAAGAAGTCCTGGCGTGGCTTCGTGATTCGCATGTGCCGGGCGACGACGACGTTCTCGAAGAAGAAGCTCACGATCACGACGATCATCCAACGGCACCCGATGCGGAAGAACCCAAGAAAGACGACGCCAAGAAGGCCGATGGCAAGGACGGCGACAAGAAGAGCGACGAACTGACAAAGCCCGAGAGACCGGCGTATGACGCCAACAGCGAAATTGTCGTCAAAGCGCTCAAACGCCAAATCTCAGTTCGATTTGAAGCGCATCGACCTGGCGATATCGCGATGGCGCTGAAGATTGTCAACGATTACCATCTCGATGCATTGATCGTTGGTGCGACGGGGGCCCGATTCACTGACAAGCTCATTGCGGATGCGGAAGTGCCCGTCCTGTTCGGCCAGCTGACTGGCGCCGGCGGCTTTGATCGAACCCATGCGGCGCAATTTGACGCGCAAACACCGGCCGCGCTGCGAGCGAGCGGCGTATTGGACCTCGTGATTGCTTCCGGTCGAATGGGGCGCGATAGCGGAGTTCAATTCCTGACGCAGAATGCGGCGATCGCCGTCGGTCACGGTCTCGACGAGGACGCAGCGTTGCGCGCCATCACGATCGAGGCGGCGAAAGTGTGCGGCGTGGGCGAGACGCTCGGCAGCATCGAAAAAGGCAAGCTGGCCGACGTCGTGATCTGGAGCGGCCATCCTTTGGCGCCGGATACTGTCGTCGAGCGCGTGTTTGTGGGCGGCGTGGAAGTGTATCGACGGGCGGGGAATTGATGCGTATCCGATTGCGACAAGTTGCATGCCTCACAATCGTTGCTCTGTTAAACGTTGCTGCGGCAAATGCGCAGGAGCGATTGGCGATTCGCGCCAAAGCGTACCTCGCAGCGGACGGTTCCCTGATTGAAGACGCCGTCATGATCGTCAACAAGGGAAAGATCGAAGACATCGGATCGAATCTTTCGATTCCGTCTGGCGCGATTGAATTGAATCGCAGTGATGCCGTCATTGGGCCGGGACTCGTCGATCCGCACGTTTCGATGGGGGCATTGGGCCGGACCCTGGAAAGGGCGAATGCGGCAGAGCCGAACGCGGACACGGCGAATTTTTTCAATCCCGGACATCCGGATTTCGGCGCTGCGATGCGCGCTGGCGTGACCACGGTCGTCCTGGCGCCCAGTGAGACGCAATTCATCGGCGGCGTGACAGCCGTTGTCAAGACCGGCGGCGATGCGGCGAAGCGAAGTCTCGGGCCGGGCCCCGTCAAGCTATCCCTGACGTCCAGTGCATTCAGCATGCAGCGAACGCCGACGAGTCTTCAGGGCGCGTTGGCGGACATCCGGCAGAGGATTTCTGCGGCGCGCGAAAATGCTGACGATCAATCAGCGTTCGCCAAATGGGCGCGGGCTGAAGCACCGGCACTGGTCGAGTTAAGCGATGCGCCCGGCATCTCGGCGCTGGCGGAATTTTCCAGGGAACAGGGCGTGCGATGCATCGCCCTGCACGGCAATCGGGCCGCCGAACGGATAGACGCGGCGAAACGACTCGGTACACCGTTCATCCTGGGGACCTACGAATTCAGCGATCCGCGTCGTTATACACGGGGGCCGGCGATGCTTGCCGAGGCGGGTGTGACATTCGCCCTGACGAGCAATGCACCGCGATACGCCCCGGATTGGCTTCGCATGGGCGCCGTCATCGCGATGCGCCAGGGGCTCTCAAGAGCCGACGCCCTCCGCGGCGTAACGACGACGGCTGCGGAGATCGCGGGCGTTTCCGATCGCGTCGGCGCGCTCGCCAAGGGGATGGACGCCGACTTTGTCGTCTATTCCGGCGATCCTCTCGATCTGCGTTCCCGAATTCTCGAAGTATTCATCAACGGCGAACGTGTGTATGTCGCGGATGCGCCGCCGACGGCGGCGGAGGATGACGAGGCCTGATGAAATCGAACCCCTTGAATAATCGGTGCCTCGAGCGAATCACGCTGATTTGCGCCGCTACCTTCGTGTGCGCATCGAGCGCGATTTGCGCCACAGCGCGCGCTGATGATTCAACGCCGATTCTCATTCGGGCAAAAAAGATATATCTCTCGGCGGAAAACTTCATTTCGCCGGGCGCTGTCCTGATTCGGGACGGCCGCATCGATCGGATCGCCGAGCAGATACAGATCGCCGACGAAGTGCGCGTGATCGATTTGGAGAATGCGACCATTACGGCGGGATTGATCGACGCCAACACGAACGCCGGCTATCGGTTCGGCTATCACGACGCCGAGCATGCGTCGGAATGCATTCCCGACATGCGCGTCATCGATACGATTGATCTCGAGGGCGACGACTTCAAGGCCCTGGCGGATTCAGGCGTCACGACGGTCTACGTCAGTCCCGATTCCGCAAGTGTCATCGGAGCCCGCGGCACAATCGTGCGGACGGGCGGGCCGGCGGAGGATCGCGTGATTCAGGAAGTCGCCGGCGTGAAGGCAACCGTGGGGCGCGAGCCGATCTTCAAGGCGATGCGGAATCAAACGCCTTCGCGCCGGAATGTCTCGCACATGACGCGCCGGCCGACGACGCGAATGGGCCTCGTCTGGGTATTCCGTAAGTCGTTCCACGATGCCCAACTGGTTGCGCGAGGACAGACTCCCGCAACACGCGGCGAAGGATCCCCCTCGGAAGCGTCGATTCCCTATCTGATCAAGATTCTGAAAGGCGACTTACGCTTTCGAATTCAGGCCCGATCGCAATTGGATATCCTGACTGCGATTCGACTGAGCCGCGAGTTCAACTTCAATTTCGTTCTTGAGGAAGGTACCGACGCGTATCGATGCCTCGATGAACTGAAGGAAAACAAGATTCCGGTCATCTACGGACCGATTTCAGACTATCCGACCGGATTTCGCGCGGGCACGGGCGAGAGCAATCGATTCCGTTACAGCGCGCCGAGAGAAATCATCAAAGCCGGCATCAAGATGGCCCTCAGCGCCGGCGATGCGACGGGCGAAGGTTCGTTGCCAATGCAGGCCGGCTACGCCATGCGACTCGGATTGTCGCGTGAGCAGGCCCTGGCCGCTGTCACGGAAATTCCCGCGGAGCTGCTGGGAATCAGCGATCTGGCGGGCACGCTGGAGTCCGGCCGATCCGCCGATCTCGTCGTCTGGTCGGGCGAACCGTTTGATGCGACGACGCGTGCGGAGATGGTATTCGTCAATGGGCGACTTATGAGTGATCGAACCGTCAAGATTGGATCGTAGTCGGCAGAGTATGTCGACACGAATCGTCCTCGGCGCAAATGATTGGTGATGTAGTGATGCTTAGAACGCACTTCGAAGATACACGACGACTATCGACGCGATTCTGTCGCACGAGTCTGACGACGTTGTTGTGCGCATTTGTCGCGATGGCGTCCTTCCGAACGAGCATGGGACAGACTGTCCTGCTCCAGGGGGGAAAGATCATTCCCGTGTCGGGCGATCCGATCGAGAAGGGCGATGTGCTCATCAAGGACGGATTCATCGAGGCCGTCGGCGAAAAAGTGGACGCTCCGTTTGATGCAACAGTCGTGGATTGCGACGGCAAAGTGATTTTCCCCGGCATGATCGATGCACACACGTGGCGCGGGATGGACCAGCCGAACGAATCGCCGCCCGTGACGCCGTTTCTGAATGTCTACGACGCGATCGATCCATCGCAGTTGTTCTTCGAGGACTCCCTTCGCGACGGTGTCCTGTCGATTCATGTCGCGCCCGGAAACGACACGGTGATCGCCGGCATGTCGCGCGTCGTGCATCCGATCGGCTTAACGCCCGCGGAAATGACGACGGCGCCGGATGTCGCGCTCAAGTTGAGCATCACGCCGAAGTCGGGATTTGATCGCATGCGCCAGATGGCGATGTTCCGCGAAGTCTTCCGCAAGCTCGACGAAGAAATGAACGCGCTTGCCGAGAAGACATACGAAGACAAACTGCGCAAGGATGAAAAGGATCTCGACGTTGCGCCGGCTGAAGCGCAAAAGCGAGGTCGCGAATTGCTGAAGCCGGAGGATGTGCCGGAGAACAACCGCAATCTGCTCGCGCTGACGCAGGGCAAGCTCCGCGTGTTCATGCATTGCGACAAGGCGATGGACGTCGTCGCGGGCATCCGCCTCGCAAAGGAACACGGATTCTTCGAGCAAACGGTTTTCGTTCTCGGCACAGAGGCGTTCAAGGCGGCCGACGCGCTCAAGGAGGCCGGTCGCCCCGTCGTTCTGAGTCCGCAGTTGCTTCATGAAGAACCGGACCCGCTGACGGGCGAGCGCAGAGAAACGTTCGTTCCGAAGGAAATAGACAAGCTGGACGTGAAGTTCGCACTGCTTCGAAACTGGGGCAGCTCGATGGGCGAACGCTATCTCTGGTATCAGGCCGCGCGTTGTGTTCGCGAGGGCGTCTCGCGTGATCACGCACTAAAGTCGATCACGTTGTGGCCCGCGGAAATGCTCGGCCTGGATCATCGGCTCGGTTCGCTCGAAGTCGGCAAGGACGCGAACGTCGTCATCCTTACGGGCGATCCGCTCGATATGCAGAGTTGGGTTGAGAAGGCGTATGTCCAGGGCGTTCCAGTCTACGAACAGTCCGAAGACATCCGACTGCAACGACTGTTTGCCGAACCCGGGGAAGAGCACGGCCCCAGCACCAGCGCCGAAGGCGAGGCCGCCACGGAACACAACCACGAAATCCACAAGAACGAATACGAAGACAAGGATACAAATCCCGATGAGCGACCGCGGCGCGGCCGACGGGAAGGTCGCGGCCGACGTCCTCGGCGCCCGCGAGACTAGGACGCGGTTCAGACGAATCGGC
>JAJDEC010000308.1 GCA_029259995.1 Phycisphaerae bacterium | reverse complement strand
GGGGCCCGAGACGGTTGAGCCCAGCTCGGACATCGACAGGGACAAGTCGGCTGCTTCGAAAAAGCTAAAGACGACGCTGGCCAGGTTGTTGGACATGTCGGGATCGGGCGTGTCGGAGACGACGTCCGTTGTGCCGGCAATGCTGACATCGACCAGCGCCGTCAGGTCCAAGGTGATGATGAGCCGGCCCATGTCGCCTTCGGCGTCGGGCGGCATGTCGGGATCGGGGGTCCGCGGGTTGAGCCAGTTGGCGCCCATCGTGGACAGTTCGAAGATGCCGTTACTCAGGGCGAAATTGCAGTCGAATTCATCGATTGCGCCGCCTTCGGTGCGGACGGCCAGACTGCATCCATTGACGCGGACCAAGTTGTCCGCGATGAGCGTCGTTCGGATGACGGGATTCCAGGCCCGCGAGGGTCCGAGGTTGTCGACGATGATCGCGATGTGGGCCTGTTCGCCGGTGAGCAGGACGTCGTCGTAGGCGAACATCTGGATGCGCAGGTCGGCCTGCGTCACGACTTCGATGTCGCCGCCGAAGCTCGTGATTGTGAACATCGCGTTGTCGATGGACACGCTGGCGGTGTTGGTGTATCGATCAGGTATGACATCGTGCGCGACATGCACGAGGACGCTCCAGCTGACGGTTTCGCCGGCGGGAAGAACGTATGGCGGGGCCGAAAAGGGGCTCCCGGCCGGGCGACATGTGATTGAATCGGGATCAGTGGAAGTCAGGCTGCAGAACCCGTGGTCTTCGTCGTCGACGTAGGTGAACCCGGCGGGCAATGTGTCGGTAAACTGCACGTTCTCAGCATCATCGGGGCCGAAATTCTGGATCTCGTAATTGATCCGCGTCGTGGTACCGGCGATGACGGTCTGGCTTTCGAAGAATGACCTCAGCTCGATATCTACCTGTGCGTTCGCCGACTGCGTCGCAGCCATCGCGGCGATCAGACCGACAAGCAGCAGGCCTGTCGAACGAATTCCAGGGTTCGAGGATTGACGATTCATCGTGCGCATGGTTGTTTCTCCCTGACGTCATTTCATTCGACGCCGTTGGCTCATCCTTCCCAGTTGCATGTCGCCAAGCGCGTCATGCGATCCGGCGGAGCATCCAATCGACATGATCGACGTCGATTTCCGATTGTTAATGGCCGGTGCACGGACGAGTTAAGTAGCAGGAATGCACACCGGTAGAACGTTCCATGATATCGCAACACAGCCGACGCAAACAATGGCGCGTGTCCAGGCGGGCGATAGTAATCGGGGTGCCGCAGATCAATCGCCACGGCAACGCAACGCGGACAGGAAATTGACATCTCTTAGCGGACGTTGGCGTTGTTGTATCGCGCAGATTCTGCGGACGTGAAATGCCCGGCGTTGGGTATCGCAACCAGGATCAATCAGCGCGGGTCAACGCCTCAATTTCGAGCTGGGAAATGCGTGCGGACTTGCAAATGCCGGATGGCATGCGACCCCTCCAGGGCAACGCCGTAAACTGAAGGCTTCGAATTCGCAATTCTATTCAGAGCCGCCGTGTCCTCACGGCGACGTCATTGCGTTGCTTGTGATCCGCGAACGCCACGCTGAGGACAGCGAGGCTCGGATTGCCCCCGCCGCTCACATTCAATCAATTCAAGTCGCAGGATCGCTATGTCTAATATGCGAAAAAGCCTCAAACACACTCACTTCACGGCATTGCCCGTCAAGGGGAGCATGTTGAGCGTGCGACACGCCCACGCAAATGAGTCTCCAGTCCGACTCCGCCGACCGCTGTCGCATGCTTGCCTTGAAGCGCAAGCATGGCACCCGGCGGAAAATCGTGTCGATGCCCCGACCGGCACGACCGGCGGTCGTCTCGTGCGCTCTCGTTGTGCCACGCGATCGGCATTTATTGAACTTTCACTTGCCAACAGAGATTGCCGATGTATATTGATGTACGAGGAAGAATGCATATGACGAATTTCGCAGTCTATTACGGTTTGCTCAACCTCCTGAGAGGAGGAACCGCCTAGACTGCGCGCATTGAGTGACAAATTCATGACGCAAAGCCTCGGTGGTTCACGAACCACCGAGGCTTTTTTTGTGCGCCCAGTTGAACGACGGACGCATGTGAGTTGATGGACTCTCGCATGCACGGGGATTTTGCGCGCAGAATCGCGGCGGTAGCCCAACGGCAGAGGCGCGAGGCTTAAAACTTCGGCAGTGTGGGTTCGACTCCCATCCGCCGCATGGAGAGATTGCGCGCAGATCCTGCGCAGGGCTTCGGACCTGCTAATCGGTCCGGCGGACCCGTCGCAGGCATGATTCCGGAGAGGGATCGTCGCCGCAACGAGCGGAGGAATAGTACAGGATGGCCAGGTAGCCCAATTGGCAGAGGCGCAGCGCTTAGAACGCTGTTGTTGTGGGTTCGACTCCCACTCTGGCCAGTCAACGAAGAGTCGGCCGGGTAGCCCAACTGGCAGAGGCGCTCGATTCAAGATCGAGCTGTTGAGGGTTCGACTCCCTCCCCGGTCAGTTTGCGCGCCGACGACGCGGCGGTAGCCCAATTGGCATGAGGCACGAGCATGAGAGGCTCGACAGTGTGGGTTCGAATCCCACTCGCCGCATTGAATTAATTCGGGAGCTGTTCCTCACGGCGGACTGTAAATCCGTTGTCTTTAGAGAAGTGAGGTGGCTGACGAGAGGTTCGATTCCTCCAGTTCCCAATCAGATGCTCGGGAAATACATGACGATGGCCGGAAGAACTCGGCGGCGACGGATCGAAAATGAATGGCGATGCCTTACCGCCCCGCGTACATCTCGTTGTAGTACTTCTGATACGCGCCGGAAACGACGTGATCGAGCCATGTGGGGTTGTTGAGATACCATTCGATCGTCTTGGCGAGGCCATCTTCGAAGCTGATGCTCGGTTCCCAGCCCAGCTCCGTGTGGATGCGTGACGCGTCAATCGCGTAGCGGAAGTCGTGACCGGGGCGATCCTTCACGTACGTAATCAAATCTTCTTTCTTATCGAGATGCCGCAGGATGGCGCGGACGACTTCAATGTTCTGCTTTTCGCTGTTGCCGCCGATGTTGTAGACGCGGCCGTCTTCGCCGTTGCGAAGAACCGTCCAGATCGCCGAACAATGATCTTCCACGTACAGCCAGTCGCGGACATTGTCGCCCTTGCCGTAGACCGGCAGCGGCTTGTCGTGGCGGGCGTTGTTGATCATCAGCGGAACCATCTTCTCGGGGAACTGATAGGGACCGTAGTTGTTGCTGCAGCGCGTGATGAGAACGGGCAGACCGTAGGTGGTACCGAAGGCGCTGACGAGATGATCGGCCGACGCCTTCGAAGCGCTGTAAGGCGAGTGTGGATCGAGCGGTGTCTGTTCCGTGAAGAGGCCCGTCTCGCCGAGCGTGCCGTAGACTTCGTCCGTGCCCACCTGCAGGAAGCGCAGATCGCCGGCGGCGCGTGCGACCTGCAGCATGCTCAGCGTGCCCTGCACGTTTGTGCGGATGAACTCGCCGGGGCCCGTGATGCTGCGATCGACGTGACTTTCCGCGGCGAAGTGGACGATGCAGTCGACGCCATTCTCGCGGCAGACTTCGATGATCTCGTCTGTCTCGCAGATGTCGCGCTTCACGAACAAGTAGCGTTTGTCTTCGGCGATATCGGCGAGATTTTCGAGATTTCCGGCGTAGGTCAGGCAGTCGACGTTGATCACACGGATGTCGTCGCTGTTGGCGAGGACGTAGCGTATGAAGTTGGAGCCGATGAATCCGGCGCCGCCCGTCACGAGAACGCACTTCGGGGAGAATTCGTCTTTGTTCATGAGTGTGTCTTGCATGTTGTTACGTCACAATCTCGTTTGTCGGGTGCCATGCTCCCTCTTCCAGGGGAGCATGTTGAGCGTACGATACGCCCGCGAAGATTTCACTCTAATCCGATACCGCCGACCGCTGCCGCATGCTTGCCTTGAAGGGCAAGCATGGCGCCCGTGTTCTCGCAGGTGCTCGCGTTCGATCATCGTGAACCCAGGGTTGAAACCTCGGGCCACCCGTCCGCTATTCCGGTGAACATTCCGTACCGACGACCAGCTTCTGGACGCGATTGAGCGACTCGAAGGTGCCTGCGTCGCTCCACCAACCGTTCATTACGCCGTAGGACATCGTGCCTTTCGCAATGTACGCATTGTTGACGTCCGTGATTTCGAGTTCGCCGCGGCCGGAAGGCTTGAGCGTTCGGATGATGTCGAAGACGTGACCGTCGTAGATGTAGATGCCGACGACGGCCATGTTGCTCTTGGGCTGCCTGGGCTTCTCTTCAATTCGCACGACGCGATCGCCGTCGAGTTCGGCGACACCGAAGCGATGGGGATCGCTGACTTCCTTCAATAGCAGCCGAGCGCCGGACTTCTGTTCGATGAACTGGTTGACGTCGCCGCCGAGATCGTGCTCAAAGATGTTGTCGCCGAGGATCACTGTCACGCTGTCGCCGCCGGCGAAGTTCTCTGCAAGGCCCAGCGCCTGGGCGATCCCCCCTGCTTCGTCCTGAACCTTGTACGTGAAGCGGACGCCGAAATCGCGACCGCTGCCGAGGAGATTGACGACGTCGCCCATGTGTTCGAGGCCAGTGACGATCAGGACTTCCTCGATACCCGCAGCGGCGAGCTTTTTGATCGGATGATAGATCATGGGCCAGCGGCCGACTGGCAGCAGGTGCTTGTTCGTGACTTTGGTGAGCGGCATGAGTCTGGAACCCGTGCCGCCGGCGAGTACGACGCCTTTCATGGCATCTCCTTTTCTGCGCGAGGCCGTTGGTTGCTTGTCCGACGCCCATTATTGA
>JAJDEC010000307.1 GCA_029259995.1 Phycisphaerae bacterium | reverse complement strand
CCGACTTCGAACTCGATCGCATCCTCGAAAGCGTCAGACGCCGAATTCGATGTGGATTGCTTGGATGCGCCGACTTTGAGTGAAAACTCCGCGGCGCCGTCCATCGTCATCCATTCAACGTCGGCTCGGACGGACGCCGACACGCAGGAGACGAGAACTCCGACGGCGCAAAGATATCGAGTGCGATGAGAATCTCGAAGCATAACCTATCCTCCCTTTGATGCCTCCGGCGAACGGAACTGTCGCGCGCAGGACATTGTCCGCATGCTCAGAATCGAGCATGTGATGTGGCTCGCCCCGAAAATCTAATTTCATTCGCCGCCGAATGCACGCGAAAACTGCAAAAAAGAGGCCAAATCACCGATCCCGGCCACGACACTTGCGTGTCAGTCAGGGCCGACAAGCGTCGCATCCCGGAACTCAACGCGAAGTGTCCGCCTGACGAATCAATTCATAAACCGAAGTAGTTCAGTGGATTAAGCACGGGATATTGCGTAGAGGCCGATTAGATCTTGTGCGAAATTCTGATCGCTCGCATTTCTGGTTCATCCGTCAGAATCCACGTGTCATGAATTGACGGGTTCATGGTGTTGCCGATCGGGGCCTCTCGCGTCTGCTGGAGTCTGTTCCACTTGTGGTCGCGCCGGGTGCAATCGGGACTGCAAACAATGTTGCGTAGGGGCGGGTGCCAGGCTCGTAATAAAACGATCGGACAGGTCGCAGCCCGGCCAGATGCAGATGCTCGAACAATTCCGGTGTGATCGACGGCCAGAATCCGTACGTCGAGCGAAGTCGGTTCATTTCAAACCAATCCAAATAGACGTGCGAATAGCCGTGTGTTCGAAGCCAGTCCACGACATCGACGGAAGGATCCGCCGCTGCATCTGCGAACGAGTTCCTGTTGAAGACGACGCAGCAGTCGGCGCCGTCGTCGAGATAGAAACTTTTGGCGTCGCCCACAACAAGAACGTGTCCACCTGCCGCAAGCAGTTGGTTGATTGTATGCACGTGCGGATATACCGGCGATTCTCCGGCGATCAGACAATCCGTACATCCAAACGCATTCAGGGAGAGATACGACACTCTGTCGTTCGAGAACAAACGCCACGTGTGCCAGACATTGCACAGCGCGATCACGACGAGCAAGATCGCGGCGAACAGCACACGACGCCCGTTCAAGACTCGAATCAACATCGCCGCCGACGCAAGTGCGCACGGAGCAATCAGTACGATGGCAAAACGATCGACGAGATGCGTGTGGAACATCCAGACGTACAAGGCGATGGCTGCGATGACCCCCGAGGCGACGACCAACTGCCGCGCGCCGGCGGCCGACGCGTCGGCCTTGAGGCGGCGCCGTCGGATGACGTCAAGACACGTCAGGCCGATGATGGACGCCAGCCCCAACGGAACGATCGGTCCGAACTGATTGGAGATCAGCAGCTGGTCAGTGAGCTTCGTGAGCCGATGTCGCAATGTCGATTCCGCTTCCTGAGGCTGATGCCCGTCGATCCATCGTTTTTCGGCCCCCGAATCCCAGACGTCGTCGGAATAACCGAACCAGCGGCTCGCCAGCGGAAAGACGGGATTGCCCGTGGCCACGAGATTTTTCGTCAGCCAGGGCGCCAACGCGAGTATCGTCCCGAAGAGCATGACGAGCGGCGAAACGCGCGATGTCTTCGATCGAAACGCTTCAATAACTGCGAAGACGACGAGCGGCGCCGCAATCATCGGTAGCGCCGTGTACTTGCATCCCGCCGCGAATCCCGCCAGCAGCCCCGCGATGAGCGACGGACGCAAGACGCCGTCGGATCGATCGCGCAGGCCAAGCGCGACGAGCATCGCCGCCGATGCGAAGAACAGCATGCCGTTCTCGACGTAGGCGACGCCCGACAGGTAAACAAGAAATGGAACACATCCCGCGAGCACGGCCGCTGCGATGCCCGTATCGCCGGAGACACGCGCTCCCGCACGCCAGATCGCGAGCACGGCGAGAACGCCCAGAAGCAGATTCAGGATCTTCGCAGTGTAAACCGCTCGAACCGGGTCGCCGTGAAGCATCATCGACAGCAGATAGAGCATCTCCACGTTGAACGGAAAGTTGCTGTAGATGTTGTCGGGCAGATAGGCGATTCGCCCGGCGTCGAAATAGTCCCGCGGAGCGCCGAGATGATATTCCAGCACGTCGTAGCCCGAACCCTCGGCCGGCCACAGGATGCCGGGCGGCATGGCCGCCGCGAGGATGCCGAATGCCAGAAACAACGCCGGCAACAATGCAATCCATCGCATCATCGACGATGACGTTTCCGCCGCGCCGTCCAGGGTTGATGCCGTGCGATACTGACGAACTGCCATCCAGATGGCGATGCCGTCAAGCGCGGCAATGATAGCGATCCAGATGCCGCGATTCATGACGCCCGCCATGCCGAGGCCCAGCACAAGCAGCGACAGTGCGCCCATGCCCAACGCCGTCGCGACGACATAGCGTGTTGCAGTCGTCGGCGTCTCAAATCGCAACGCCGCCGCGATCATCTGGCCCAGCCCGAGTCCTGCAAATACGATCGCGAACGACACACCGGCGTTTGTGACAAAGACAACGGCGGCGAGCGGCGCGAGCATCGCCGCGACGCAGAGCGCGATGCCGCCGAAGGCAAATGAAAATGAACGCGGGGATAGTGTCGCCATGATGGCTGACGTTATACGCGGATTGTCAGAGTGGAGAAACGGCGGATCGAGAATTGTGATCGACTAATTCCGGCGTTCCTTCTCGCGGCACTCTTCGTAGATCTTGACGTAGCTGTCATATCGCTCGGCCGTGATCTCGCCCGAGTCGACCGCGTCCTGGATCGCGCAGTTCTCCTCATGCGTGTGCGAACAATCGGGGAAACGGCAACCCGAAATCCGATCGACGAATTCCTTGAAGTAGGCCTCGACTTCCTCGGATGCCAGTTTCACCAGATCGAATTGCCGCGTTCCGGGCGTATCGACGACAAAGCCGCCGAACTGCCAGCGCAGCAGACTCGCCGTCGTCGTCGTGTGCCGGCCGCGCTGCAAATCGGAGAGATCCCCGACTTTCAATTTCAGCTCCGAATCAAGGACGTTCAGAAGCGAACTCTTCCCTACGCCGCTGGGGCCGACCAGCACGGATGTCCGATCCGTCAATTCCGCCCGAAGCGCGTCGATGCCGCGCATGTCCAGAATGCACGTGAACAGGACCACATATCCGATTTGCCGATAGCGTTCCGCGACGGCGGCCGCGTGGCCGTCCACGTCCAGATCGGCCTTGTTGATGCAGATGACCGGTCGCATTTCGCCCTGGTGAATCGCGACCAGGTATCGATCGATGAGGTGCGGTCGGAGCGTCGGCTGATCGGCCGAAACGACGATAACGACGACATCGATGTTCGCGGCGACGACATGGACGCGTCGATCGTAGTGCCGCAGGAGTGTCGTCGTTCGCGGTTCGATCTCTTCGATCACGCCTTCCGTCAGTTCGCAATCATCGCTCATCAGCGTGCTCTTCTCGCCTGCCATTTCGACCCGCGTCAGAAACACGCGATCGCCGACGGCCACGGGATGGCGCTCGTCAATCTGTCGCGTTCTCAGCACGCGGCGCACTGTACAGGCCCATATCTGCTTGCCGTCGTCGACTTCCGCGATCAGGCCGCGCATACGGACGACGGTTCCCTTGACGAGCCCGGCCGTGCTTTCCTCGTCCACGATGATCGTCCGCTTGCGCGAGAGATCCCCTTTGGCACGCACATTTTCCGATGTGCCCGCATCATCCGATTTCGTCTTGTCCTGATGGAATTCGCGCGTCCACTGCGACTTGTCGCGCGCCGTCTTCCCGCGGTTTTTTCGAAATTCGACACGGACCTTTTTCTTGCTTCCGGACTTGCCGGGCTTGCGCTTAGCCACGGGAGTCGTCGTCCGTCGGTTGAGATGCCGCGGGGCGCGGTTTTGTTTCAGTCGGCGTCATTCGACGCATTGTATCCGAGGACCCGGTCGTGGTGGGATGACTCGTTGTCGTGGGCATGTTGGCGCTGCCGGCCCGGGATGCGGACGGTCGGATTGTGACGACACACGTCACGATGTCGGAATCCGATACTTCCTCCGGCGGCATTGGCCCGACGATTTCCGCGCGCATCGATTCCTGATCGAGACCTGCGTCGAATCTGGCGCGGCCACGCTCGAATGACCGTCGGCGGGGGCCTTCTGCTGCCGAGCCCGCCTGCGAATCGGGCTGATCCCCGCCGGATGGGGCCGAAGTGGTTCGGCGCCCCGTCGTTTCACGATGCCCGGCAGTTCCGCCAGCTTTCGACTTGGTATCGTCCCGCTCCGCGCGCGACGCTCG
>JAJDEC010000306.1 GCA_029259995.1 Phycisphaerae bacterium | reverse complement strand
GATCGGCCAATTGCCCGGCCCTGAATAGCGCCGATCAACCAATCGATGCATGAAGTAGCTTTCTATCGCATCGGGGACCGTCTCCAGCAACCGGACGTTGAGCGGTTCGTGATCGTCATTGGAAATCAGATACGACCAAACGCTATTCAGCACGCCTCGAGAGAGGCGCTTCTTGAAGGGATAGTCACGCAGTAGTTCTTCGGCGACGACTTCGCCGAAGCGATCCCAGAATTCGCCCGCGGCATCAACAGGAAGATTGCTACCCTCCTCAGTGAACAATGGGCGGACCAGTTCAATCGCCGATTCAGGTTGCTCCGCCGGCGGCCGGCCGGCCGGAAAATCCAGGGAGACTTTCACATTCGGATCACCGCCGGTAAGCCCGTCAACTTCGACCGCGGAAACATTGGTATCTGGGAAGCTGATACGCGCCTTCCGCACGCCGCTTGCGATCGCGTCGAAGTCCAAGCGCATCCGAAATCGTCTTGGAAGCATGACGTTTGTGCCGGCCGGACGAATGCTGACGCTAAGGTTCTCAGCTTGACTCGGAACGGCCGTCAATTCAACTTCCAGTGGCTGGGACGGCGTACCGGAAAGCTCCATCTGAAACCTAAAGAGACACGTCGTTCCGACTGCAAGTTCGTTGACCGTTATTTCCAGAAATTCGATCGAAAATGCACGCTCGATCTGCACGTTCGCAGCATCGAAGTAGTCTTCACCGAAAAACTCGCGATCACGGATGTACCCCGACGAATCCACCTGGCTGTGGTGAATGACGAACGGCCGAATGATTGCATCCCGCCATTGCGTTTGCACCAGCTTGCGAAGCGATTCGTCTTCACAGAGATCCGCCTGGACCGCCTCCCATTCGGCGAACTCGTCCTCAATACGATTGGCAATGGCGGGCTCATCCGGATCACGAATTAACGGCGGATCAGCTTCACTGTGAACGACGAGAATCTTCTGCCATGTCGGCAGCGCCATCCGGTCGTACTGAATAAGCGTCGACTTAAACACCCGAACCATGGAACGAAAGATCGCGGGGTCCACTCCCGTTTCGACAGCCCGTTCTCGGCAACGCATGACGAGCTCATCGAACAGAGACAGAGAATCGGATCGCCTGCGAAATCCCATGTCGGCCTGATCTCGCAAGCTGACAAGAATCGCGCGGCGCATCTTTGCAACGTCGACGGCGTTTCTGAATTCGTCCACCTTCCAGAGGTTGCGAAACGCGTCAATCAGGCGTTGCGCAAGATCGAAGCTCGTTGCGAGATTGCTTTCCAGCGCCGTAAGCCAGTTCTCGGTAAAGACGCCGCGTGGTTGGCCGCTTGCCGTTTTGACCCACTGTGTACTGAGGTCGATCTGGCTGCCGTTTGGTTTCGCCGTCGTCCGCAGGGGTCGAACAAGCGCGGAAAACGTCAGTCCGGTCCCGGAATCCGATGTGTACGGCCACACCCAATGACCGAAACCGGAACCAAGTTCCGTCAACGTCGTGTCCGGCGTGTACGTAACGCCGTCGATGGTGAATACGGGGGCAAAGACGATATGATTCTGCTGCTGCGCATTGTATCTGAAGCAGTGCGACACATTGAGCGCCTGACCTACAGGCGTCGGCAATGTTGACCAGTATGCAAGCAATTGATCCAGGCTCGCATCCGCGACTTCCGGACCGTCATCAGCCGGCATCTGAAGCAAGAGCCTGGAAGCTCGGTCACCGACAGTGTCACCTGCCTCGCCAAAGGCCAGCAACGCAGCTTGCTTCAACAACTCATGCTTGAAAGAAGGCAGATCATCGTCGAGCGTAATCCGCGGACGATTCTCGGAATCCATCGTCAAACGAAGGTCGTTCCCGGGACTCCAACCATCTTCGACTTCTGTTACGCGCACACCGCTGATTTCCCAGTGTTGCGGAATCAACAGGCCGATGGGATGCAACGGATCCGGCCAGCCCTCGCGGCGAATCTCCGGAACGGCATCCACTGTCGCCTGGTCCCGCGAGTCGAAGGCGCACCCGAGATTCATCGTATAGAATTGGTCTTCACCTTGGGGCGTGCTCACGCGCGCGCCGGTCGAGATGATAATTCGATGAAGATTCGACATTTTCAATCCTCAAATGCGTCCAGATAGCGATCGGCAGCTTCGTCGTAATTGACTGATCTCGTTTGATCGCTTGCCGCCGGCATCGACGGGGCCATTGCATTTCGCCCCTCGAATCGAGCGTCTTCTGATGTGCCTCCGCCCTTGGCGAATGTGTAGGTGATCGACTTGCGGATCGTAATTTTGAAGAACCAGCCGAGCTTGATGCGGATATAGAGCGTTCCACGGCCGACCAGCGCTCCGTTACTCTGATACGTCGCCTCAAGCAGAATGCTGATCGCAACGGATATCCAAAGGACCTGCACCTCGCCGCCGAAGTGGGGAAAGATCCCAACAGTCAATCCCTGCGATGGCCCGCCATACGACGCATGGAACTCCGCCCAGATGCCAAACCGAATGAACACACTGCCGCGCACGG
>JAJDEC010000305.1 GCA_029259995.1 Phycisphaerae bacterium | reverse complement strand
GCGCGACATCATCGAGCCCGTCCCCAAGGGACAGTTCGGGGGCGACGCCCTGCAGCGCGTCTTGGGCGCCCACGGCCAGGAATGCGGCACCATCCTCTGGGAGTCCAAGCGCACCAAGAACTGGTCCGCCGCCTGGATCGACAAGCTCAAGCAGGATCAGCGCGCCGCCAAGGCCGACGTCGCCGTCATCGTCACGCAGGCCATGCCCGCGGGAATCGACAGCTTCTCCGAAATCGACGGCGTCTGGGTCAGCGTCTCCGCATTCGCGATCCCGCTGGCGAGTGCACTGCGGCTCGCCATCAAGGAAGCCGCCATGGCCCGTCTCGCGACGGAAGGCCAGCAGGACAAGATGGCCGTGCTCTACCAGTACATGACGGGTCCGCAGTTCCGCCAGCGAATCGAAGCCATCAAGGACGCCTTCGTCTCGATGCAGTCCGACCTCGACGCCGAACGCCGCGTCATCTCGAAACAATGGGAAAAGCGACAAAAGCAAATCGAGCGCGTCATGGTCTCGACTGTCGGTATGTACGGCGACTTACAGGCCATCGCCGGCGCGACGTTTCAGGAGATCGAAGGGCTGGAGATGAAAGCGCTCGAGGGGGACGGCTGATCGCGCGGAACGCGTGAGTAAGCCTTTTGTTGGCAGGCGTGTGCCCTGGGCGCAGCGTACCTGCTGTATGCGGATCCTGAACACTCGACACGCGACAAGAAACGCCGTTGGGCGTCGCCTTGGTTTGATCAGTCCTTCAGAACGCCTCGTGCGGCGTCGGAAATCATCAGCAGTGCCGGATGCCTGACGCGTCGTTCGACCGAGATCGCGTAGAAGTGCTCCTTGATCGCGTCGATTCTTCCGACGATCTGCACCTGATACTGTCGTCGTACTTCCTTCTCGATCGCCGACGGCACCACGAACAATCCCTTTCCCGCCTGGCCGAATACTTTGAGCAATGCAGCATCCTCAAATTCACCGACGATCGTCGGCCGGATGCCATTGTCGTCAAACCAGCGATCCAGGGATCGACGCAACATCGTCGTTGAAACCGGGAGGAGGAACGGCGCTCCGTCGAGTGCGGCCGGGAACTTTGGCCGATGCAGCCGTGCCAACGGGGCCGTCGCAAAGACTGTGACAGAACACTGCCCCAGCAGATGGCTGTAGGCGCGGACATCGACGTCGGGAGGAATGGGGGCATCGGAAAAAACGACATCGAATTCATGCAGCGCCAGTCGCGCGAGAAGCTCGGGTGGTTTCCCCTCGTGACAGACGATCTGCAGATCCGAGGATCGTGCCAAAGCGGGCATGAGGAAGCGATACGTCAGTAGCTTGGGCAGCACATCGGCAACGCCAACGACGAACTGCGATCGGTGATCCGCCGGTCTCCCCTTCAGTGTGTCAAGCAACTCGTGCCCCAATGCAAAGATTTCATCAGCAAAGCGATAGGCGATCTTGCCGAACTCGGTCAGGGCCAGGCGGCGACCTTGTCGCTGGAAGAGGTCGTGTCCAAGTGAGCGCTCAAGGCGCTTGATCTGGGCGGATACCGTCGGTTGTGCGAGATGAAGCCGCTCAGCGGCCGCCGCCACTGTGCCCTCGCGGGCGACATGCCAGAAATACAACAGATGATGATAGTTGAGCCAGTCCATGCTCAATGATTATATAGAGAATATCTAAGTATTGATTCCATATTATCTATTATTTAGATGCATCGGGGAAGCCTATATTGAGTGGAGAAGAGGGCGGTACCACAAGAAACTCCTGGAGGCGAATCATGCATCTTGACATCTCCATGACCTCTGAGCGGTTACCCAAACCCCTCAAGGACCTGATCGAAAAACGCGTGGCCTACGGCCTGAGCCGATTCGGCCATACGCTCGGACGCGTCCATATCCGCCTGGCGGACCTGAACGGTCCCAAGGGCGGCGTTGACAAGCGCTGTTCGGTTTCTGTGTGGCTGACCGGCGGCGGGACGCTGCGTGCGGTCATCGAAGACTCTGACTACGGATCCGCCATCACGCGGGCTATCGACCGGATCGCGCGGCGGATCCGGGATCACCTGGCGAAACGTCACAGCGGCCGCCGCCGGGTTGAGGACAAAGTCCGGCGCACGGTGCAGGATCCGGGCGACACTGATTGACGAACAGATGGTGCGCGTCCATTGTGACGCCGGGGCCATTGCGAGAATCGTGAATCAACGCGAACAACGATTGATGGATGGGACCTCTTTTTGATGGATCAAAACACAATGATCAGGTTGCTGGAGGCAATCTTCAAGGCGTACGGAATTGGCCGCCCGCACGCGGCGTTGCGCCGGGCCGTGGCCGACGCCGCGGCAATCCAGGATCAGTCTCGCTTGTTGGCGGGATGCCTGGAGCGCCTTGGCATCGCGGCCCGGCCGGTCGAGTCCACGGTCGAGGCCGCCGTCAAGGCAGCATCGGATCATCGGAGCGGATTTCTCCTTCTCGGCGAACCGCGAGAACTGGATGCGTCCTTCATGATTTTCAAGGGCCGCATCATGCGTATTCCGAACGCAGCGGACGGGCGGCCGTCATCCGTCATCACACTTGACGCGTTTCTGGAGGAAACGCAATTCACGAAGCAATCGAAAATCACACTTCTGCAGATCGAACATCGCCCGAATATCGATCTGGCTCGAGACGCGAGGACGGATGACGAACCCGTGCCCTTGACGCCGTTTCGACGTCTGATGCGCCTACTCGCTCCGGATTCGAGCGACATCGCCATCGTGATTCTGTTTTCGATCGGTGTCGGCATACTCTCGCTCGCGACACCCATCGCCGTACAGTCGCTCGTGAACTTTGTTGCATTCGGTGGGCTGGTGCAACCGCTCTTTATCATCGGTATCCTGCTGTTCGCGTTCCTGGCGCTGGCCGGAGCGATTCGAACCTACAAGTCCTACATTGTCGAAGTGCTTCAACGCCGAATCTTCGTCCGCGTGGCCAGTGATCTGGCCTATCGCCTGCCGCGCGTCCGGATTGACGCGTTCGATGCCCGCAGCGGACCGGAACTCGTCAACCGCTTCTTCGATGTCATGACCGTGCAGAAGGCGAGCGCGACATTCCTGCTGGATGGTGTCGGCGTATTGCTGCAGGCATTCATCGGGTTACTGATCCTCGCGTTCTATCATCCGTTTCTGCTGGCGTTCGACGTCGTACTGATTGCAGCAATTCTGTTCGTCGTGTTCATTCTTGGTCGGGGTGCCGTCAAAACCGCGATACGCGAATCGAAGGCCAAATACGCCGTTGCAGCGTCGCTTGAGGAGATCGCCCTGAATCCCTTGACGTTCAAACAGTCCGGCGGCGGAGAATTCGCATGGCGCCGAACAGATGCCCTTGCCGCCGCGTATGTCGGAGCGCGGCGCAGTCACTTCAACGTCGTTGTGCGCCAGATCATTGGCGCCGTCGCGCTGCAGGCGTTTGCGGGCACAGCGCTGCTGACGCTCGGCGGGTTTCTGGTCATTCAAGGTGAATTGACGCTCGGTCAGCTTGTTGCCGCCGAACTGATCGTTTCAGTCGTGCTCGCATCGTTCGCCAAGTTCGGAAAGCAACTTGAAAGCATATATGATCTGTTGGCCGGCGTTGACAAGCTCGGGCAGCTGATTGACTTACCCCTCGAACGACAGAACGGAGAAGAACTGCAAAGCGATTCACGCGCCAGTGAGTTGGCGTTCGTGGATGTGGGCTTCACTTACGACGACGGCATGTGCGTCTTTGATTCGTTCGATCTTCGCGTGGCCCCCGGCGAATGCGTCCTCGTCGTCGGCGATCACGGGGCGGGCAAGAGCACACTGACGGATCTTCTCTGTGCCGCCCGTGCGCCGTCGAGCGGTCGTATAGAACTCGATGGCGTGGACTTCCGCGAACTGAGTCTCGACGCAATCCGTCGGCAGGTTGCAGTCGTCAAGGGACTGGAAATCGTCGAGGGCACGATCGCGGATAACGTGCGATTGGATCGATCCGATGTTTCCAACAAGGACATTCGTCAGGCGCTGGAGAATGTCGGCCTTCTGGAGTCGATTCGCAATTTACCCGACGGGCTCGATACGCATTTGAACAACCTCGGACGACCGCTTTCTTACGGACAGGCACGTCGCCTGATGGTTGCGCGGGCGCTCGCCGGAAGGCCGAGCGTCATTGTACTGGACAATGTGCTGGATGACCTGGACGTTCGATCTCGCGAGATCGTTGTCAACACAATTTCCGCCTCGGATCGCGGTTGGACGGCCATCGTCACAAGCCATCGAGCCCATCCATTGCCTGCGTTCTCGCGTGTCATCGAACTGGCAGTCGCGAATCGCGTGCCAGAAGTCCCTGATTCCGCCTGATTCCGAAAGAAGAGTGTCGGCATGAAACTTGTTCCTCCAGAATTCTCTGCCATGCGAATGGTCCAGTCATCAAAATGGACACTTCGGATCGCGATATTCATCTGCGTGTCGCTTGTGGTTGGGACGCTCCTGATGGGAATGCTGCCGTGGCAGCAGAACGTCCCCGGGATGGGCCGTGTTGTCGCCTTCCTTCCGATGGAACGCCAACAATCCGTCGACGCGCCCATCGGCGGACGCATTATCGACGTGGAAGTCCAGGAGGGATCGATCGTCAGGAAGGGCGATCCGCTGCTGCTGATATCCGATCTGGATCCCCAGTTCATGGCCCGTCTCGACCAGCGCAAGATGGCCATCGAAACGAAACTATCGAATTACGAAGACAAAGTTCTGACATTCGAGCAGCAGGTCGTGAACCTGGAGGCCGCGAGGGACCTGGCAATCACGGCGGCACGATTCAGAATTGAGACGTCCAAGGAGAAAGTCAACGCCTCGCGGGAGAAGCTGGCGGCGGCCGAAGCGTCGCTGATCGCCGCCGAGGCGCAGTACGCGAGAAAGAAAAACCTCTTCGAATCGAAGGCTGTCTCCAAGCGAGATTTGGAAGTGGCGTTGCGAGATCTTGAGATCGCACGAACCTCGAAAAATGGAGCGACGGCCAATCTGCAGGCCGATCTGAACAGCCAGCAGGCCCTGGAGACGGATGTCGAGAAAATCACCAAGGACACGGCCGTCAAGATTGACGAGACTCGGACGAAGATTCAGGAAGCCCGAGGACAGGCGGCCGAGGCCCGGAACAGCCTCACCAAGATCGAGGGCGAAATCAGCAAGGCCCAGACGCAGCGCGTGACGGCGCCCATGGACGGCGTCGTGTTTCGAGTCTCCGCCAACTTGTTCGGTCAGATTGTCAAATCGGGTGACAAGCTGCTGGAGATTGTTCCGCAAACGGACAAACGCGCCGTCGAGCTCTGGGTCGACGGCAACGACGTTCCGCTGATCGCGAAAGGCGATCCCGTCCGATTGCAGTTCGAAGGCTGGCCCGCCGTACAGTTCGCCGGATGGCCGTCCATCGCCGTTGGCACGTTTGGAGGCAGAGTCGATCTCATCGACTCGACAGACAATGGCAAAGGAAAATTCCGGATCCTGATCCTCCCGGATGAAAGCGACCTGCATGACTGGCCGGGCCCTCACTATCTGCGGCAGGGCGTGCGAACCAAGGGATGGGTGCTGCTGAGAGAAGTGAGTATCGGCTACGAGATCTGGCGGCAGCTGAACGGATTTCCGCCGATTGTGGCGCCCGAGGAACCCGAGGACGGAATTGCGCGGAAACGCGTCAAGTGAGACACTCTTGAGCACCAGAATCAGATTCACCAGGCTTTCGACCATCGGTCTTGTTCATCTCGCGCTCGTCGGCGTGCTGAGCGCGTGCTCGGCGTGGGAAGGCGCACTCGATCCCGGATATGAACGTTCGCTTTCCAGGCGCCTTCGTGACATCCGCCCGACGGACCTTGCAACGATGGCCAAGCGTCCGCCTTCAACGGTTGACGACAAGATCGACATGTTCAAACAACGGCGCCCCAGGACGCCTGCGAATAGCCAGGGGCAGACCGCTCCGGGTACAGCTGCGCCGGCGCCTGAGAAGATTGCCCTGGACGTTGCCGCCGCACGGCTCGCGGCACTTCAGAACAATTTGAAGCTTCAGGCGGCAACGGTTGATCCTGAGATTGCCAAGACTGTCATTACGGAGGAAAAGGCCAAATTCGACGCCCTCATCACGGCCAATGTCGACCTGTCGAGGAAGGATCTTCCCGCGCTGGACGGCGACTTCGTGTCTTTCACATCCTTCGACAAGGAACTTGACAAGAAATCGGCCAAGCTGACGCGCGTCGAGCAGACGAAAGAGAATCTGGATCTGAACGTGGGATTGGACGTGCCGCTTCCGACCGGGGCGAAGGTCAAACTTCGATCCATATGGAACGAGCAGAATCTCTATCAGCCGGCATTTTTCGATCAGTTTGTCAGCGCGAGCAGGTTTTCGATCAGTCAGCCCCTGTTACGCGACGCCGGCGTCGATACCAATACAGCGTCGATCCGGATCGCCCGCCTGAACGACAAGGCGATTGAGGCCAAGACGAAACTGACGGCGATTCGAGTGCTCGCAAAGATGGAGAAGGCGTACTGGAAACTCTACGCCGCCATGAAGGAGTTTGAAGTTCGCCGGCAGCAATACGATCTGGCATTCGACAATCTCGAGCTTGTGCGTCAACGCGTCAGCGAGGGGCTTACTGCGGAGATAGAGATCATTCGCTCGGAAGTGGGGATTGCGAATCGGCTGGAATCGCTGATCGTCGCAGAAACCGGTTGGCGACTGGCTCAGCGCGAGCTGAAGCTGCTGTTGAATATCGACAATGTCGATCTCAATTCGGCAACAACGATTGAATTGCTCAGCGAGCCCATCTTGCTGCATTACGAATTCGACAGTGAACGCCTGGCTGCTACTGCGACGGAGCAGCGCATGGAAATGCTCGATCTCGAGCTCAAACTGGCCGCGGACGCCGTCAAGATTGACTTCGCGCGAAACCAGACGCTGCCGCTGTTCATGCTCGATTTCGAATACGGCGTTCTGGATCGGAGCGGTTCGTTCGGTACGGCATTCCGCGAGGCCTGGGACTTCGACAACGTCGAGTACAAGCTGGGTCTGCGAGGCGAGATTCCCCTGACGAACGAAAAGCGCAAGTCCAGGCTCCGCCGCGCTATCCTGACTCGCTCGCAACGCCTGGCGACGAGAAAGCTGCGCGAAATCACAATTCGCCAGGAGGTCTTTAATACGTTGGACGTTCTGGAACAGGACTGGCAGCGAATTCTGGCCGCGCGGCAGAACGTCATCGTCTCGGGAATGAACTATGAGATCGAACTCAAACAGTTTGAGGAAGGGCTGCGCACGATGCGTGAAGTGCTGGAGGCGCTGACATCGCTGGGCGAGGCGCAACTCAAGGAGCTGAAGGCGATCGTCGCCTACCAGGAGGCCCAAATCGATCTCGCGTTCGCGACGGGAACTCTGCTCGGCTATTCGGCCGTCGATGTTGAACCAATGATGCTGCCCTAGCAGCCCGCGGTGAAATCGCCGTGATGCGCCAATTGACTTCTGCCATGGGCAGCCAGGCGTGCGTGGCGTGCCGGTATGCCGTTGACGTCGAACAGCAAGCCCCATTCAAGCGCCAGTCACGGAAGACTGGCGGGCTGCTGTGCCGTTTTCCGATGCGATCATCGACAATTCCAACAGCCGCCATTCGACGCGCATCTCCTGAGCCGCCGCCGGCAGCACGCCGCTCGCGGCC
This sequence comes from Phycisphaerae bacterium, assembly GCA_029259995.1. Lineage (GTDB taxonomy): Bacteria > Planctomycetota > Phycisphaerae > UBA1845 > UTPLA1 > ECT2AJA-110-A. The sequence continues at coordinate 1,307 of JAJDEC010000305.1, read as the reverse complement.
CTATAATGGATACACGCATAGTCAATTCTCCATCGCCCGTGGATTCCGTGCGTCCGTGCGTCCGTGTGTCCGTCGCCTCGCGAGGGAGGTGTGTCATGAAATCCAAAGCGTTCGTCCTGAGCGTTCTGATGGTTCTCGCCGCCGTCACGCTCGTCACCTGCTTTCCGCTCAGTCCGCCGATCGACGGCGATCCCTTCGCCGACTACACGTCCGATCCCAACATCTTCGTCCTGCCGCCCGATCCTGCGATGCTGATCGACCTGGCAACGGACGACGGCGGTTCGATCACCTTTGCCGTCAACATCGTGCTGACACTCATGGAGGAAGATGCCACGCAGGCCGACGTCGAGGCAGCCGCGCGCGAACTGGGCGGCACCATCGTCGGCCAGATCCCCGAAATCGGCCTCTATCAGATTCAAATCGGCGCGACGACGATCGCCGAGCTCGACGCCGCCATCGAATCCGCCGAGGCCAATCCGCATGTGGCCCATGCGGGCTACGACGTCGCGCCGACGCTCGCCCAGGAATGCCCCGCAGACAACGACGATCGAGAGATCCTGCAGGAGGACCAATGCGCCTTTGTCCAGACGGAATTCTTCCAGGCCGTCACGATGTTCGACATCTTCCGGCCGAATCTGGCGCTCAGTCGCGTGACCGTCGGCGTCGTCGATACCGGCCTCGATCCGACGACCGGCGAATTCGATGACGTCGAAGTCCTCAATCTGAACAGTGTCGGCGATCCGCCGACGGATCGCGGCGCCAGCCTGCACGGCACAGGCGTCTGCGGAATCATTGCCGCCGACGATGACGGCAACGGCATCTGCGGTCATGCGTCGCGCATTCTCGGCGATCGACTCAATCTGGTCGTTGGCGCGCATGCCGGCACGGCGTCCAGCGCGATCGCTTTCACGATCATCGCCTGCGCCGCCGGCGCTGACGTTGTCAACCTCAGCCTTGGATGGGAGGCGGACCATCCGCAGTTCGACGTGATCTGGCATTCGTGGCTGCGCGCAATGGGGCGGCGCGGCGATGTCCTGTTCGTGGTCGCCGCCGGCAATGAACAAACGGAACTCAGCGGCGTCAACTATGCGCCGGGCGGCATCGATCTGCCGAACGTCCTGACAGTGGCGGCGACCGGGGATTGCGAGCCCGACAATCTGTGGATTTGGAGTGGATACGGGGCCGGCGTGGACATCGCCGCACCTGGAGAACAAGTTCCCACGCTCACATCCGGCGGCGCCTACGTGATGTACAACGGCACATCATTGTCGACGCCGATCGTGGCCTCGCTTGCTGCCGTCCTCAAG